>NZ_UGOD01000001.1:3020000-3320000 GCF_900461525.1 Legionella busanensis
CGCAACTTATTTAATAAAACAGTATGTCCTAAATGTAAATCGGGTGCAGTAGGATCAAAACCTGCTTTAATAGTTAATGGCTTATTTTTAGCTAATTTTGTTGCAAGTTCTTGTATTGGAAGAATTTCTTCACATCCTCTTTGTAGCTCTTCGCTAACTGTTTCTGCAATAAACATACACGTAAAACCTTTTAATGATTGACCTGACTTCTTACAGCGGGTATCTTAGCCCGGTTATTACATTCTCGCTAGAGGACAAAC
This sequence comes from Legionella busanensis, assembly GCF_900461525.1. Lineage (NCBI taxonomy): Bacteria > Pseudomonadati > Pseudomonadota > Gammaproteobacteria > Legionellales > Legionellaceae > Legionella > Legionella busanensis. Next base: position 3,020,261 of record NZ_UGOD01000001.1, read on the forward strand.
ACTCTGTTAGGATTTAATGATGAATGCTCTAAACCAAACGTGATTTATTATAGCTAAATTGTTAACAAAAATGCTATTAACTGGCTCATAAAGCTTATTTAAAATTAAAATAATAAACCAGGAAGAAATAAATCTATGCTCAAGATAACTAGATGTTGTTATATACGCAATCATACCAGGCGTTATGATTAAAAAATAATATTTTCATATGTGGGTATTCGGATAAAGAGGCAAATTATTTGCATGAGCTTTAAATCGACATTAAGGGTATGTATTTTATTGTTTAGTTACCGCCAAAGTGTTTAGTAGATAGATAGAATCTAAAAACGTGCTACTAAATATTTTATAAGAATAAACATAATAAGAGGTATACAAAAAATGGCATGGCTCTTCGCATGGATTGTCACCCCGACTTACTTAATTACCATTTTAAAAATGATAGTAGTAAAGGCGAAACATGGATCAACAACCCAATGTCTCATTAGATAAATCAAATAAACCTTCAAAAATTTTGGCGTTAATAGCAATCTTAGTCGCATTTGCATTGCCTTTTATTTTAGTAAAAACATTTCATAATAAACAAAAAACCTCTTCTAATGCTCAGGTTAACTTACCATTGCCTAATACCGAGCCTGTAGTAGAAGAAACGATTCAGCCCACAATGCAATTACCTGAATTACCTATTGATACATCTGCCGATGTGACGCCTACAACTACCGATGCAGAAAAATCTACCTCATCTACCCTAGCTAATAGAGATGCGGCTAAACCTCCACCGCTAGCAGCACCGCCTAAACAGAGGCCAACTGAAATAAAACAATCTACATGGCAAATTGTCAAAACACGTGATCGTGACTCATTAGCTAATGTATTTAGCCGTGTTGGCTTAAGTGCTAAAACATTGCATACTGTTATGCAAGATATTACGCAAAAACAAGCCTTAACAAAGCTAAAGCCAAATCAGGAATTACAATTTTTAATTAAAAATCAACTTTTAGAAAAAATGATTCTTCCCTTTACGGATACTCAATATTTAGTCATTTATCGCGATAATAAACACTATAAAAGTGAAATTAAATTACGCAAAATGAATAGTTATAATCATTTTTTAACCGCAACCATCAAAGGTTCTTTATACACTACAGCGAAGAAGCAAAATATTCCTTATAAATTAATTCAACAACTGACAGAGATTTTCACATGGGATGTTGATTTTGCTAAAGATGTTAAAACAGGTGATCAATTTACTATTATGTACAAAGCCTTTTATGTTGAAAATAAACTAGTAGGCACGGGCGATATCATTGCTGTATCTTATAGGCATGGTAATAAAACTTTCCAAGCAATTCGTCATACTACGCGTTCAGGGCAAATAGACTACTACACCCCACAGGGTACTAGCCTAAAAAAAGCATTTACCCGTTATCCTTTGAAATTTAGCCATATTAGTTCCACGTTTAGCATGGCTCGTTATCATCCGGTTTTACATTATACCCGCGCTCATAAAGGAATTGATTTAGCCGCTCGAATTGGCACACCTATTCAAGCAACTGGTGATGGTCGAATAGAAATTATTGGCCGTCAAAATGGTTATGGCAATATGATTAAAATTAATCATAACAAACAATTTAGTACCATTTATGGGCATATGCTGAAATTTCAAAAAGGATTGAGTAAAGGAGATTTTGTTAAGCGTGGGCAAGTCATTGGTTATGTTGGTCAAACAGGTTTAGCTTCAGGGCCCCATTGCCATTACGAATTTCATATCAATAACCGCCCTAGGAATCCAGCAACCGTAGACTTACCTCGTGGTAACCCCATTTCTGGAAAAGAATTAGTAGCGTTTCGTGCAAAGGCAACTACAATGCTTGCTCAGTTAAAACTTTTTGAAGATGCGCGACTTGCTAGTGTTACAAAGAAAGGATTAACTAAACCTGAGTCTAGAAAGGTTTAACATTTATTAATTATTTTAAGCATTTTTGATTATTTATTTTAATCCTTAATCGCTTATAAAAATAAATTTTAGAATTTTTAAAAAAAAGTAAAAAGATAATTAAGTAAATAGCAATCGACAAACCACAATACTCGCTATAACGCCAGCTAAATCAGCAAGAAGACCGGCCGCAATGGCGTGCCTTGTTCGTCTGATACCGACAGCACCAAAATAAACAGCAATAACATAAAAAGTTGTTTCCGTACTGCCCATCATGGTTGCTGCCGCCTTGGCAATAAACGAATCACCGCCATGTTGGTGAATTAGTTCAGCCATAATACCGGTGGCAGCGCTACCAGAAAAAGGTCTTATCATCGCTAAAGGTAGTAACTCTGTAGGCATGCCTAATTTTTCTAACACAGGTGCAAGTAAAGTATTTAACAATGTAAAAAAGCCAGATGCCCTTAACATACCAATAGCAACAATCATGGCAATTAAGTAGGGCATGATATTTACACTAGTTTCAAAACCTTGTTTAGCCCCCTTTACAAAAGCATCGAAAACATTAATCTTTTTAAACGAAGCATATAACGGTATACCTGCAACAAAGCTTAAAAAAAGGCAATTCGATAACTGATTAACAAGATTACTCATGCGCTTTTAATTCCTTTATTTGATAAATGGGAAGGCGTGCTAAGCGTTTGACAGCCACAATGGCCACAATAGTGGAGCAGGTTGTAGCAAGTAGGGAACTAATAATAACGCTACTAGGATGCAAACTACCATTAGCAGCAAGAAAAGCGATAGCTGTGGCAGGAATCAGTTGCACGCTAGAGGTGTTAATTGCTAGAAAAGTACACATGGCATTGGATGCTTCATCAACATGAGTATTTAAGCGCTGCAATTCTTTCATCGCCCTTAATCCAAAAGGCGTTGCTGCATTAGCAAGGCCTAACATATTAGCAGAAATATTTAATATCATAGCTCCCATTGCAGGATGTTCAGCAGGCACATCTGGAAATAAGGGACGCATAATAGGTTTAAGTAAACGAGCAAATTTATTAACTAAACCAGACTCAGCTGCTATTTCCATAATACCTAACCAAAATGCCATAATTCCAGCTAAACCTAGAGCAATTTCAAAACCGAGTTTGGCTGAGTCAGTTACCGCTTGTACGACCTGATCAAGTCGGCCTTGAATAATTCCTACAACGACTGAAAGCAAAATCATACTTAGCCATATTATATTTAACACCCTTGCCCTCCAGATTTATCCTAGGTAAGCTTGTTTACTTTAATTTTTTTCTAAAGATATGATGATTACCTATCTAGCGAAATTTAGATATCTAGTTTATTTGATTATTTTACTTATTTCTCTGCCTTTATCCGCAAATGATTTGGCAGAAGAGCAAGCTAACCTAACCATTAAACAACTATATCATACCCTTAATAGCAACATGAACTTGGATATGGTTAACCGCCTTAATAAAATTAGTGCTTCTTTTGTGGGTAAACCTTATATTTTAGGCTCCCTAGGAGAAGGTGCAACAGCCTCATTTGATCAATTTCCTCAATATCGTACGGATGGTTTTGATTGTGAAACGTATGTAACTACCGTAATTGCCTTAGCATTTGCTAATCAGTTAAATGAATTTAAGAAGTGCCTAAAGAAAATTCGTTACTATCAAGGCCAAGTAGACTACTTAACACGAAATCATTTTACAGGCGTTGATTGGAATTATAACAATCAGCAGCAAGGTTTTCTTAAAGATATAACCACTACTTTTAGGGATAAAAATAATCAATCTATAGCACAAGTTGCGACCGCTTTGATAGATAAACCGGCTTGGTATAAATTCAAGTCGTCAGAAACCATCCGTTTAAAACAAAACGACAATACAGAGCAAGCAAAAAGGCTTGAAAAATTAAAACAAATGGGTAGCCACCTTCCCCGTGTCAAAGAACACGTGCCCTATTTGCCCCTGACTGCTTTATTTAATGATAAAGGCGAGCCTAATTATAATTTATTTAAGCAAATTCCTAATGGAGCGATTATTGAAATTGTTCGACCTAATTGGGAACTAAATAAAAAGATCGGTACTAATCTTAATATTTCTCATCTAGGATTTGCATTTCGAAAAGAGAACCAACTTATCTTTAGGCAAGCCTCTTCTGAGTATGGCAAAGTCGTTGATGTTTCTTTAATTAATTATCTAAAGGAAGCGACAAAAAGCCCCACTATTAAAGGTATTAATGTACAAATCATTATACCCAGTAAACCCTTAAATAAGGACTGTAGTTTAGCTAATAATTAAATAATTGATTATTAAGAATATATCTAAACTAGCTCTCTTTCGAGACTCGCTGCAAAGAGTCAAGTTGCAAGTTGCGCCAGTAAATTGGCCATTGCAGTAAAGTTTCCAAAGAAGGCACTAAGCTTCTGATTGCGAAATTAGAAGTAATGCTTAATAATGGAAAAATTCACTTGTACAAGGAGTGGGAATGTTAAGTAGGTTCTTTTCCCAACAGCTAACTGTATTGAGCCTTATAACGCTAGTATTTAGTGGTTGCTCCCGTTATGAACCACCCTATAATAATTTTCAACCATACAACCGTGTTGGCAGAGATTTTGTCGTTGGTGCAACCGCCGGTACTGTAGTCGGTGCTGTAGTAGGCGGGACAGTAGGTACAACACTTGCTGGTACTGCCATTGGTGCAGCCACAGTAGTTGGGCATGGTCTTTATAAGAATAGTAAACAATATATGTTAAGGGAGCTACAACGAGCTGACGTCCAATATATTAAATATGGCGATACGACGACATTAATTGTACCCACTGACAGATATTTTCGATTTAATTCAGCTAAACTCAATGAGCTTTGTTATCGGGGCTTAATGCTTATTGCTAGCGTCATTAAAATATCTTGCCCGATTGGCCCAGTTTATGTTGCTGGTTTTACTGATAATGTAGGTTCGCGTTATCATAAAAATACGCTTACTCAAGCACGAGCAGAAGCCATGTTAACATTTTTATGGGCAAATAATATTCACGCTAGACGCCTCAACGCTGAAGGCTATGGTGATAAATATCCCGTATCGGATAATAGATTAATTCATGGCAGCGCACAAAACCGGCGCTTAGAAATTCAATGTGCAAATACACCAATTATTTCTGCACCGCCAGCCTATGTTGGCATGACAAAATAAATTTCCTTAAAAACTGCTAGTGAGGAAACAAGGTCAGTCGAAAAAAGGCCTGAAAAAGTGCATTGTATATGACATATATTAACATCCCCATCTACAGGGGACAGGCTTTGAAGACTTTTTTCGGATGAAGTCGAACCTGAATGCCAGTTTCTAACGAAGTCTAATAAAATTTTAACAGTGTGACTGGCTTTTAAATAGCAACACTGTTAAGGTAGAGCCATACTTAATAAACTGGATTAATAAAAAAAGGGATTTTAAGTTGTAGATATTGTTGTTAATTGAGAATTAAATGAATTTAAAGTTTATTGGTGGCATCCTACTTATTGTTGGTACATCTATTGGTGGAGGAATGCTGGCGCTACCTGTTGCAACCGCAGCAGCAGGTTTTTGGTCTTCATCAATTTTTCTATTGTTATGCTGGGCTATAATGACCCTCGGCGCTTTGTTTATTCTAGAAGCTAATCTATATTTACCGCCTGGTAAACATATGGTTTCTATGGCAGCTGCAACACTTGGTAACTCAGGTTTGTTAGTGGCTTGGTTAAGTTATCTTTTTTTACTCTACACTCTTCTATCTGCTTACATTTCAGGCGGTGCTGATGTGATGGGTAGTTTATTTTCGCGGATTGGTATTTCTTTATCAGAATGGCAGAGTAGCCTTTTATTTACTCTTTTATTTGGTTCAATTGTTTACAGTGGTATACATAAAGTCGATTTATTAAATCGCGCTCTAATGTTTGGTAAATTAGCTATTTACTTGATTTTAGTAATTCTAATTGCACCACATGTTCATATGGTGAATTTAGCAGTAGGTAATTATCGTTATATTACGTCAAGCATTATGATTTTAATTACCTCATTTGGTTTTGCTATTATTGTGCCTAATCTGCGAGATTACTTTAATGATGATCTTATTACTTTGCGTAAGGTCATTTTAATTGGCTCATTAATACCTTTAATTTGTTATCTAGCTTGGAATGCCGTTATTATTGGCTCTTTACCCACGCAAGGCGAAAAGGGACTGGCTGCTTTAATGCAAAGCGAGCACACTACCAGTGATTTAGCAAACGTGTTATCCACTACTGTACAAAGTACAACAATCAATACCTTTTTTAATTTCTTCACTTCTATTTGTATGTTAACTGCTTTCTTAGGTGTTGCACTTTGTTTAATTAGCTTTCTTGCAGATGGCCTTAAAGTAGAACAAAAGGGTCGCAGCGGATTATTACTATTTATTTTAACCTTTCTACCTCCTCTCTTAATTGTAATCTATTATCCAGGCGCCTATATCCACGCGCTTAATTATGCTGGAATAATTTGTGTTGTTTTATTACTGCTTCTTCCAGCGTTAATGGTAGCTTACGGTAGAAAAAAGTTTGCTGGGCGATACCAAGTCGTAGGCGGTTTTTATACGCCTTGGTCCATTGTAATTATCTCTATAATTCTTTTACTTAACGCCATAATGCAATTGTTTTGATTATAAATATTACTTAGGGAACAGAAATAAGTAGATTGACAATTTAACAAATAAAAGATAGGATATTGGTTTAATGTTAAACAAAGAGATTGTTTTTGTGTCAAAATCGAAGTTCATTGGGGGAACTCTATTAATTGTTGGGACTTCCATTGGCGGAGGGATGCTCGCATTACCTGTTTCAACAGCGGGGGCAGGATTTACCAATTCAATCTTTTTTTTAATATTTTGCTGGTTAATTATGACTATTGGCGCTCTATTAATTTTAGAAGTTAATTTACGCCTTCCAGCAGGTAGTAATATGGTGTCTATGGCTAAATCTACTCTTGGTTTACCAGGACAGATTATCGCTTGGCTTACTTACTTATTTTTACTTTATACTCTTCTATCAGCCTATATTTCTGGGGGCAGTGATGTTTTTGATGGTCTATTACAACGACTAAATTATAATTTGCCTGCTTGGATGACATCTTTATTATTCACCTTCTTTTTTAGCTTAGTTGTTTATGCCGGTATTAGCACGGTTGATTATGTTAATCGAGGTCTGATGTTTGGTAAATTAGGTATTTATGTTTTGCTAGTTATTATTATTAGTCCACATGTTAATCTTAATGCATTAAAAGGAGGTTCAGCCCAAGCTATCACCGGTAGTTTAATGATCTTAGTTACCTCATTTGGGTTTGCCTCTATTGTTCCAAGCTTACGAGATTATTTTAAAGATGATATTACCAGTTTAAGGCGAGTAATCCTTATTGGCTCTTTAGTGCCCCTTATTTGTTATATCATTTGGGATGCTGTTATTATGGGTGTAGTCCAACGAGGCGGTGAAAATGGGCTTTTAGCACTTATGAATAGTAACCATGCTACCAGTGGCCTTACTGAAGCACTAAGTAATGTTATACACAGTCCTTGGATTACGGGGTTCTTTGGTTTTTTTACCTCTATTTGTATGATTACAGCTTTTTTAGGTGTATCTATAGGCTTATTTGACTTTTTAGCAGATGGATTAGCGTTAAAGAAAAAAGGTTTACAGGGGAAATGGGTACTGGCCCTTACTTTTCTTCCACCACTAGCAATTGTCTTGATCAATCCCGGTATTTACTTACATGCGCTAAGTTATGCGGGCGTGTGTTGTGTAGTACTTTTATTGCTTCTTCCTTCTATCATGACTTGGCGGGCTCGTAAATTAGATACAAACGAAAATTCGCATATAGTACCTGGTGGTAACTTTACATTAATTTTAGTTATGGTTATTGCGATATTTCTGCTTACGATTGCTGTTTGAATCTAGAAAGTGACGTCAGTATTGTTGACAATAAATAGAGTTCAAGCATAGCATGATCCCTTATTTAAGTTTAATAGGCCATTAATGGGAATTGATGCAATACGTCTCTTAGTAGGAGATGATCTAAATGCTGTAAATGATTTAATTTTAGAGAAAATTCAATCGCCGGTTAAACTTATGAATGATATTGCTGAGTATGTGATTCAAGGTGGAGGCAAAAGAATAAGATGTTTATTAGTTCTTCTTGTTAGTCGGGCCTGTAATTATCTTGGCAAAGAACATATTATATTGGCCGCTATGGTTGAGTTTTTTCATACTGCAACGCTTTTACATGATGATGTACTAGATGTTTCTACACTAAGACGTGGTAGAAAAACAGCTAATACTTTATGGGGAAACAAAGCTAGTATTTTAGCAGGTGATTTTTTATTTATTAAACACCTAGAACTTATGGTTGAATTAGGTGATATCCGTATAATCCAACTCTTAATTAGTATCGCTCCTCAAATAGGTAATGGTGAAATACAGCAATTTTCTAGCGTTTACCGTGCTGATATTAGCGTGGAGGAATATTTTGATTCAATCAGAGCTAAAACAGCACTTCTTTTTGCTGTTGCCTCCAAACTTGGAGCGCTTATTAGTAAAACGGATAATAAAACTCAACAGGGTTTGTATAACTATGGTTTACAGTTAGGAACAGCTTTTCAATTAATTGATGATGCCATGGATTATTGCTCTGAAGCAGAAATAATGGGAAAAAATATTGGCGATGATTTAGCAAGCGGAAAAGCGACACTACCTCTAATTTATGCATTACAACAAGGTAATCAATCTCAACAAAAGATTATAAAGCAAAGTATTGAACAAGGCTCGCTGGAATTATTACCACAAATCCTTGAAATATTAGATGAAACAGGCGCAATTAAGTACACTTTTAATTTAGCTGCTCTAAAGGTTGAGTCAGCTATTTCGTCATTAAACATGCTTCCTAATTCTAACTACAAAGAAGCTTTGCAAGAATTAGCCCAATATGTTCTTGAGCGCAAAAATTAATATCTCTTAATCATTTAGGTGATGAAATTAACTAGAAAATTTTTTCGATAAGATTATTAGATTTAGTTATTTAAGATGTATTTAAATTTTTAAAAATCCGAATATATCTTAATAAATCATATTAAAGCCTTTAGTTCACATCATGACATAAATAATTACTATGTCTTTGAGGGAAGATATGCATACAGTAATCAATGAATTAATATGCCCAATTTGGGGCGCTGAACAATGGATTCAAGAAGGATGGAACAAGCTAACGTCGGAAGAAAAACAAGACATTAATAGGCGCTTAGAACAGTTTTTCAGTAATGGTCTTCCTTTTAAGTTAAAACATGAGAAACAGCTATATATCTACATGTTCTCCTTAATGGCTCAGTTAGAAGTCTTAGCTATTCAATTACCTTTACGATTTGCTGAAAAAATTGCAAATCCTTTTTTAAAAGAAAAACTACGAGCTCAGCTACTTGATGAGATATTCCACGCAATAATATTCACAAGAGTCGCTTTTACTTTATCTGCTCCTTACCATTTTCCACCTACCTATAATGAAAAAATTGAAAAAATCTGTTGCTACGTTCGCTCGATTGAATGTCCTAAAGTAGGTTTAGCTGTTATGAACCTAGTATGTGAAGGCTTGGTAGAAGAAATATTTTCAGCTATGTACAATAATGATGTTGCTCGCGAATTATTTGAAATTATATTAAACGACGAACATAGGCATGTTTCTGAAACAGAGTTATATAGAGAAATTGGTTTACCACAAACAGAAATTCTCGAAGAAGAATTAACCAAGCTTGAATCACTTGTTATTTCTGCTTTTTTGTCTCAACCACAATACGCCACTGCAATAACTGCATTACTCACCCCACAAGGGAGACAAAATCTTACTAAAGAGCTATATGAAAAGCACAAAAGTCAATTAAAGAAAATTAATATGACACCTAGTGAAGAATGGGAGCTAGCATTTCATTTAGATAATTACTTTAACCAAGAATATAAGCCTCAAGTTAATGAAGTCAGAAATGAAATTTATCAAGAGATCTTTGAAATAGAGATGTCACCCATGCGTAAAGCATTAATAACTGGGGCCAATTTCTCTGGCGATCCAATAATGACAGCTCAGTTTAATTTAGATATTAGCAATTTTGGTTTTTTTGATCATAAATATCCTCACGAATTGTTAACACCCTTAGTAATGCAAGCAATAAGTTATGTCCTTATTTCACATGATCAATTCCGTAATTTTCTTAGTTATAAAAAATTACATTCCAGTAAAGGTGCATATGTAGCAATTATAGAAAAATTACCTAACTGTTTTGATCAAATGGGGACTATTAGTTTTAGAAATTGTCATGAATTTAATGTGGAAAGCTTAGTAGAAAAGATTGAGCGACACAAAAAAATAATGGTTGAGGCCTATAAAAAACGTACCCAGCTGGAATTAGAATCCCCTGAGTTAAAAGATGGTTCTGAGACACTACTTTATAATGGCGACTATGATGTTTATCCTTTCCCAGCTCCTGGAAGCTATGGTGTTTATTTGAGTAATGTTGGGCCTTTAGGATACACTAAGGCTAAAGCACCTTTATCAAAACATATGGGGCTCAATGCTCTTTTATTGGCTGTAACAAGAACACAGACATGGAATAATGATTCTAAATCATTTGAAATTAAAGATTTCCTACCTATCTCTTTTAGTATAGATGTACGTATTTTTGATGGCTTAGTGCCTATACCTCAGTTAGTTAATGAGGCATTCCAACTCATGCTAAAAAAAATGGATAAAGAAAAACAGGAGTTTTTAGAAACAGGTAATTTATCTGAGAGTAACTATAATAGATTAACAGATAAAATTTCCGATATTTTCTTAAAAGAAAACAAATTATTTAGTCGTAGAAAAATAATTTCTTATTTAATGAGCAATGCAGCACTGATTAAGAAATTGAAGCGCTTATATGCAGATGAAATTAAAAACGAGGGCTTAGATATATCTGATTATATTGCTAAGCACTTAATGAAGGACTATTCAAAATTTGAAATGGATGAATGGATTGAAAACCAACATCTTATGAAATTGGTTGATAAATTATTGAATGAAAATAGAGAGATTGGATATAGAGTATTGTGCTTGATGCAAACCGCTACATTTGATTATATAGATATTGAGGCCACTTTTAATAATCTTTATCAAAAAGTTGCAAACGGGCGCTTACATAAACTAGCCAAGCTATTACCTAAGCTTGTTGGATAATATCTTCGAGAATAAATAATGAATACAACGAAATTTAAAAAAATGGTTGAAAGCCTTATTATGACGCCTAGCCTTTACATTGGTTTAGTTATTGGATCTCTTTTAGGTGCTATAGGAGGCGGCTTAGGGGGTGGAATTACAGGCGCTGTTACAGGTTATTTTTATAAAGGAGCGCTAATTCAACAATTTAATGTATGTATTTTATGTCCGGCAGCTCTTTTAGGTTACTCTGTTTCTGCGGCTACCATGGATTTATTAGCCAGTACCTTAATTGGGCTAACGCTTGGTAGTGGCTTAGGGGGTATTGGGACAGGCCTCTCTACTGCCTTATGTGTTTACCTTAATAAAAAACTACCTCTTAACTTATCTCGTGAAACTATGAGGCCAGTAATTAAATTTTGTTATGTAGTTGCTGGTATATTAGGCCTTAGTATTCTTTTAGGTGCGCTACTCGGTCTAGGAGCTCATCTATTATATGGGCCTACTATTGGCGCGTTTTTTGGATTTATACTTACTTTGTTATACATTATAAATTGGATACGCTATCAATAAAATAATCAAAACGTTTTCATTATTTGACTAATGCACTTAGCAATTTAAGCCAAAAATAAAATTCTGACAAATTGCTAAATTTCATTGATAGCAATAGAAGCAAAAAATTTAACGCTGAATTGTGCCTGGTCTCTTTGGAGAGCTTTTAAACGTTATTATTAGTAATATCATAATTAACCCAATAACAGCGCCGCACCCTGTCCCAATACCAAGTGACTTTAAACTACCAATTGTAGCTCCTAAATTCATTCCTATAACAATTTCAATACTCATCCAGCAGGCTAATGATAAAATTTGTATAATATTTTCTGGTGATGCATTGCAATTATTTTTTGTCTTTTTATGTATCTTAAATAGCACTACACTAGTAATCACTACTCCGCTACACAATGCGCCAATAATTGATCCTATCAGACTTCCTAGAATAATGGAGGTATCAAAAGCAAACAGAAAACCTGTGCTTGCTCCACACAGTTGGAATGAATAGCCAATAAAACCACCTGAAATAAAGCCGATAATAGCCCCTGATGTGCCACCAATAAAAATACTAAATACAGCTGCAATATAGAGATTGGGATTAAGGATAAATTGATAAATCCATTTTTTTATCGTAAGAATTTTTTTGGCAAAATTCATAATAATCCTTACTTAAATAGAATATCTTATAATTCTTTCTATTGAGAAGCTAGGATATACTTAAAAATTCTTTTGTATATCAATATGCTATGCATGAAAATTTTGCTCAAAATTAGTAGAGAGAACGTACTTTTTTTATTAGTTGCTATTGTTTTAACAGGTGCTCCTCTTTTTTTATTTATTGACAGCCCCCTTGTGGCCTCATTTTTTAATTATGGCCAGGATACTTGCAATTTAATTATGTTTATTACATATAGTCTTTTTTTATTATTTGCTAAAAAAAAGTTGTATTGGCTCATATTACTGATGACAATTTGTAGCCTAGGTGCAGAAATTATAGGGTCTTTATTGCTAACACTTTATGAATATCGTTTAAATAATATTCCTTTGTATATTCCTATGGCACATGCTGTTTTATATGCAACGGTTTATTGTCTTTGTAATCATGAAATAGTTAAATCTAAGCGTTTAATCCTTGAAGAGTTTTTTACTAGATTTGCCTTCCTAACGTCATGCCTGTCCTTATTTATACTAACTGATATAGCTGGATTTATTTGTTACTTGCTTTTTTTATTTATTTTATGCTTTCGTAAAAACCAATTATTTTATTTAGTCATGTTTGCAATGGTATATTATATTGAGCTTTTAGGAACTGTTTTTTCTACTTGGTCTTGGTATGGCGTTACCGGTAAGCATCCTTATTATCCGCCGATTGGCTATACCCCTTCAGGCATGGCTGGTTTATATATACTCATTGATTTACTAAGCAATTCTATTTATTTTTACCATTTGAAGTTATTAAGATTTATTTATCGTATCACACCTCAACTTAAACTTAAGACGCATACATAAGGACCTCTATTTAATGTTCTTGGCAAACGGGTTTATTTTACTAGGATTAAATGCTATTTTCTTAAAAGTTAAGGTATTGCAGATTAGCTATAGATAAACTTTTATATTTACTTAAAGTAAGTTCTAAGTAGTCCTATTTTACTTTAAAACAATCTCGCTAATCATAACATTAAGAAGTTTCTCTCTACTTTGATGTATAACAAGCCTATCATGTTTGCTACTATAAATTTATATTGGAGTTCTTCATAAATTGTCAGTGAAGTCCGTTATTTAATTAGAGATAAATATTTTTTATGACAAAAGTTAAGCCTTTTCTTAAATGGGCTGGTAGTAAATTTCGCTGCCTTGATATTATTCTTTCTGAGCTTCCTCAAGCTAAGCGTTTAATAGAGCCTTTTGCTGGTTCAGGCGCTATCTTTATTAACTCGAATTATTCTAATTATTTACTAGCAGAGCAAAACCAAGATCTTGTTCTTATGTTTCAAACATTACAGCAAGAAGGATTAAATTTTATTGATTACTGTGAACAATTTTTTACCTCAACGAATAATTCAGCTGACCGTTATTATCAATTAAGAGAACAATTTAACCACTGTAAAGGTTCACGGTTACGAGCTGCCTTATTTTTGTATTTAAATCGGCATGGTTATAATGGCCTGTGTCGCTATAATAAAAAGGGTGTATATAATGTCCCTTTTGGACGCTACACTAAACCTTACTTTCCACGCGCTGAAATGTTATTTTTTCACCAAAAAAGCCAGGCAGTAAAATTTTTACAAAGTGATTTTAGAGCAACTTTTAAGCTTGCAGAACCAGGTGATATTATATATTGTGACCCACCCTATGTACCTTTATCAGCTAGTGCAAATTTTTCTTCTTACACTCAATTTAAATTTACTGAGCAAGATCATATAGAGCTTGCACAACTAGCAAAATACAGTGCCGGTCAAGGGATAACCGTTATTATTTCTAATCATGATACAGCATTTACCCGACATCATTATCAAGAAAGTGAAATCATTTCTTTTCCTGTTAAACGCTTTATTAGCTGTCAATCACTAAGCCGTAGGCCGGCTCAGGAGCTCATGGCTATTTTTAAAGGCGATTCTTAAAATCCACAAGTTATGGCTAGAAAGATTTAATTAAATTGTATTTGAACGAAAATCTTTCATAAAGAATGCTAATATAGTTACCAATAACAATGAAATGGGTAGAACTGATAAAGCCAATTGGTAATCAACAACTGTATAAATGTGTTCACCAGCAACAACATTACTATCACCAAACATATCGAGCAATTTACCAACTAAAGGCTGAAAGATAACCCCGCCTAACGTTACAATCATATTCACTGCTGCAAAAACGGTTCCTGATAGCTGCGCACCACTATTTTCTTTTGCCATGATAAAAACAATAATTTCTGTGGAGCTAAAAACACCATATAAAAACAATAATATATTAAGGGCAGAATATGATAGGCCCGGATAATACAACACTAAACTTATGCAAATTAAACCCATGATAGCGCCAACAACTAAGGGCAATACACGCCGTCCACTTTGATCTGATAAATAACCCACTAAGGGCGCGCCTACTGCCCAGCCTAAAAACATGGCTGAAACAGTTTTTGCAGCTTCAACTTTTGTTAAGTGATGAGCTTGTTCTAAGTAACTTTTACCCCACAGCTCACCGAAAACAGATAATGACGTATAAAGACAAGCGCCTACCAATCCAATTAACCATACTTGTGGCGAAGAGAGTACATGCCATACTTTCTTAAAAAATTCTGGCAAGGGATATCCATGCTTTTTATGACCAGCTGGGCCGTCACGTACAACAAGAGAAATCACTATAGTTAAAACAGCACCAATAATTATCATTAAGCGCAGAACATGTAACCAGCCAAAATCAACTGCAATATCCGTAATTTTTACTTCCCCATAAACAAGCCCTAACATGCCCAGCGTTGTTATCAATCCTGCCATTAAGGAAAAATATCTTTTGGGTAACCAACTCAATGCTAAAGATAAAACGCCAACAAATGCAAAAGAAGAGCCAAAACCAACTAAAAATCGGCCACATCCGGCAATCCACATTGAGGAAATATTAGTAAACATCCATGAACCAAGCGTGCAACATAAACAAGCAAATGTTAATAGTCTATGGGGCCCATATCGATCCATTAGCATACCGACGGGTAATTGCATAGGCGAATAAGCAAAATAGTAAAAAGCAGATAATTGTCCAAAGGTAGTTGCTGAAATATGGCCAAAAGCCGCACTCAATTCACTTTGTAGGGCACCAGGTATAATCCTTAGAACAAACTCATAACAGTAAAAGAATGCGCCTACAGCACAAACAAGGCTGCCAAATATAGCTTGGCTTTTACTGACAGTTTTAATCATTTGTAATTGCATAAGTTTCTTTCAGAAAAAAGGTTAAAATAGCAGCAATAATAATACCTAACGGAATTACCGATAATGCGAATTGATAATCGTCGGCCGTATATAAACTATGAAGCTTACCAAAGCCTAATTTATCTGCAGATATTACTATATTTGCGTGAGAGGCTAGACTAAAGTCTAATAATCGACCTACTAAAGGCTGTAGAAACATGGCACCAAACATAACTATCATGTTAGTTAAAGCCATAGCCGTCCCAGCTGCTTCATTTGGACTAAGCTCCCTTCCAACAGCAAAAACAATACATTGCGCACTGTAAAAAAGACCTAACATAAACATTAAAATTTGAATACTTAACTCATTTAGATTAGGTATATATAATACAGCCATCATAACAATGGCAGCACCTGAGGCCCCAATTAATAAAGGTAATTTACGTCTTTTTATTTTATCTGAGATAAACCCCATTAAAGGTGCACCAACTGTAAAGCCAAGAAAAAGAAGAGAGTTGGCAAAATCAGCACTAGCAGTAGTCAAATGATGTGCATGCTTTAGATAAGGAATACCCCATAACTCAGCAAAGACAGTAGTCGGTAAATAAACTAAGCAGCCAATTGCACCATTTATCCACATTTGTTTATTTTTAATAATAATACCTAGATCAATCATGCTTTTATGGAAACTAGCAATCGTACCACTAGCTCCTTCTGCTTTATTTTTATCGCGAATACCTAGCCATAATATAATTGCTAGAAATAAACCAAAATAAGCCGTCATTTCAACTGTAGGACGCCAACCAATTTTAGTTACAAATTCACCTAATAAATTATCCCCTAACATAGCACCAATTGTACCTAATGCTGCAGCAAGACCTGATACTAACGCTAGCTTATCCTCTGGCAACCAAATAGTAGCTAATTTTAATACTCCTACAAAAGCAAAAGCAGAACCAAAACCAACTAAAAAACGACCTAAAGCTGCTACCCAAACAATAGATGTACTTGCAAATAGAAAAGTTCCTATAGCGCAAACAAAACAAGCAAAAGTAAGTAAACGCCTAGGACCAAAGCGATCTAACAAAATACCAACAGGTACTTGCATTGGCACATAAGCGTAATAATAAAACGCTGATAAAAAACCAAACCCTGTTGCAGATAAGTGAAAATGAGCGCGCAGCGCAGGCTCCATTACACTAGGCGATATTCTTAATAAATATTCATAACTATAATAAATAGCGCCAAGCCCACAAATTAACCAAGCACTGAGGAAATACCTTTTATTACTATTACTATGCAAATTAAGCTCCTTAACGTGAGGTTAAGTACCATATCCCTTGGTTTAAAATCATTATATTAATACTGATAGCCTTCTAGCTAATCACGATTGTATAGAGCGGCTTACACCACTTGCTATTGCTGCTTTTGCTACAGCTTGAGTTACTCGTTCTCTTAAGCGAGGATCAATGGGCTTTGGAATAATATAATTAGGCCCAAATTCCCAGTCTGAAACACCAGGGTAGTTATCTTTTACAATTTGTGGTACGGGTTCTAAAACTAATGACCGAATTGCGTCAACTGCAGCAATTTGCATCGTCCGATTAATACGTGTAGCACGAACATCAAGCGCACCACGAAAGATATAAGGAAAACAAAGTACATTGTTAACTTGATTAGGATAATCACTACGACCAGTCGCAATAATAAGATCATTACGAATTTGGTAAGCAAATTCTGGTTTAATTTCTGGATCAGGATTAGATAAAGCAAAGATAACAGGTTTTGCTGCCATTAAGTTTAAAAGATCAGCACTTAAAAGATCTGGCTTTGCAACACCAATAAAGACATCAGCACCTACTAAAGCATCAGCAAGGGTACGCTTGTCTGTCGTGCGAGCAAAAGCAAATTTATAAGCATTTAAATCTTCTCTTCCTGAATGAACAATACCCTTGGTATCAAGAAGATAAATATTTTCTTTACGGGCGCCTAATGCGACTAGTAGCTGCATTGAGGCAATACCAGCAGCCCCTGCACCAATACACACTATACGAGCATCTTTTAAAGATTTTTTTTGTAAATCCAAGGCATTAAGTAAACCCGCTGCAACAACAATAGCTGTACCATGTTGATCATCATGAAAAACAGGAATATCTAATTGCTCTATAAGTGCTCTTTCAACTTCAAAACACTCCGGCGCTTTAATATCTTCTAGGTTTATGCCACCAAAAGTTGGGGAAATACGCTTAATGGTAGTAATAAAGTCTTGAGTATTAGGAGCCTCAATTTCAATATCAAATGCATCTATGTCTGCGAAGCGCTTAAATAATACTGCTTTTCCTTCCATTACTGGCTTACTTGCCAACGCGCCCACATCACCTAAGCCAAGAACTGCAGTACCATTTGTAATAACTGCAACTAAATTACCTTTAGAGGTATAACGAAACGCATTATCTGGGTTTTCTACTATTGCTAGTACAGGTTCAGCAACACCTGGCGTATACGCCAACGATAAATCGTCTTGCGAATTCGTCGGTTTTGTAATATGCATACCAAGTTTCCCTGGTGTTGGGAACTCATGATAATGCAAGGCACGTTGAGCTAATAAATTTTTATCCAATGTGCTTACTCTCTTTTCATAGGACTCAGCGAAAAATCATATAGAAAAATAATAAATATGAACAGTCATTTTCAGGAAAAAGGCACATTTTATTGCGCCTTTAAGTATGTATGTAGATTTAACATACAAGAAACAGCTAATTTTTTACATTAGTGGTTCAATTTTTGATCACAAAAGCTATTTCAGTTAATATTCTTTAAGCAAAATTATATCTAATTACATAGATAAATTACTATATTAAGCCCGTTCAGCTTCGCGTTTTTTATAGCGATCACGGAATTTCTGTACGCGACCACCAGTATCAACGAGCTTTTGCTTACCAGTGTAGAAAGGATGACATTCTGCGCACACTTCAACACTTAAATCTTGACATAAGGTTGAACGTGTTTCAAAGGAATGGCCACAACTACATGTAACTTTAATAGTTTCATATTTAGGATGAATTGAAGCTTTCATAGACGTATCTCTCACAAAACGAATATCGCCACCTGAACCTATGCCGGGCACCATACTCTTAATAAATGACGGCAGAGATTAGCAGAAATGACATTATAAATCAATTTTTCAAAATTGTTTGCAAAACCTCTAGGTTAATAAATTAAATTTAACTATTTTTTATCTTCCTATACCAAATAAAATCAACTCTTCGTAGTATTCTTATAGCCTTGATTTAAATCTTTAAATTTATATCAGGCAAATAAAGCTAAGCGGCTAGAGTTGTTTAAAATGTTTAAATAAGCCCGCTATTATCTTCGCCATACCCAATGGTAGTGATTCCTCCAGACTTGACAGCCTCTCCAACCACAGTGCTTTGTGTAAGTATTAATATAACGGTGACATACACCATTATAACATTTTGTCCAAACGCGATTCGTATTCCAGTTCCAATTGGCATAACTACTTGTTAATACGCCAAAACTGAGAAAAATACTTGCCCCTAAAAGAGTGAGTTTTTTGGCTATCATATAATCCCTCTTATTAACTATTATTTCATCATTATTATAGTTCAAATTTTAAACACAAATTATAAGGCAATAAAAAGAGCTTTGCTTTGCAGGTGAATTTCTTTCTATTTTATAAGGCTCGCCTTTAGGACCATTAAACTGGTCATATTTGGATTTCACGAACAAATCACGAAACGTTGGCAGAATTTGCACTAGTTAAGTACAAAATA
Source organism: Legionella busanensis (assembly GCF_900461525.1). Classification (NCBI taxonomy): domain Bacteria; kingdom Pseudomonadati; phylum Pseudomonadota; class Gammaproteobacteria; order Legionellales; family Legionellaceae; genus Legionella; species Legionella busanensis. The sequence continues at coordinate 3,039,694 of NZ_UGOD01000001.1, forward strand.
AAATTTATACAGAATAAAACGAGAAAATAGATTATTTAATCCAGATTTAGCTCGACTAACACAGGTGCATGATCAGATGGTCGTTCTACTTTTCTTGGAAGTTTATCAATATAAGCAGTAACACAATTTTTTGTTAATTCTGTACTTAGTAAGATGTGATCGATGCGTAGGCCGCGATTACGCCTAAATCCAGCAGCACGGTAATCCCACCAACTGAATAATTTATCCTCTTGCGGAAAAAGCCTAAAGCTATCATGTAAGCCCAATTCCAATAAAGCAGCAAATTGCTGACGCTCTTTAGGGCTAACTAGAACACTTCCTTCCCATTCAAGGGGATCATGAACATCCCTATCCTCAGGCGCAATATTAAAATCGCCAACGACAGCAAGCTTAGGATAGGTAGTTAATTCTTGTCGAATATAAGCGTTAACTTTGTTTAGCCAGTCCAATTTATAATAATATTTGTCGCAACCAACTACCGCACCATTCGGGACATACAGATTAATTAAACGCATCTCGCCAATTGTGGCGATTAAAATGCGTCGCTGTGGATCGTTAAGGTCAGGAATATCAGTTATGATATCTTTAATAAGCTGTCGGCTTATAATAGCAACACCATTATAAGTTTTTTGGCCAGAGTAGACAATATGATAGCCACGTTCTACAAAAATTGAATGAGGAAAATTTTCATCGGTTAGTTTAGTTTCTTGTAAGGCTAAAATATCAATTTGATGTTCTTCAAACCAAGTTAATACTTGTTCAAGTCGAATTTTAAGTGAATTCACATTCCAAGTGGCTAACTTAAGCACACCAATCTCCTTGATAATCTATAATTAAGGGAGCATGATCTGACCATCTATCCTCACGGTGGATAGCAACTTGATGCACACTATCAATTAAACCAGGTGTAATCACTTGATAATCAATACGCCACCCAACATTTTTTTCCCAAGCTCTACCTCGATGAGACCACCAAGTATACTGTTCCTGCTCTTGATTAATTAATCGAAAGGCATCTACAAAACCTAATACGCTAAATAACTCATCCATCCAGGCTCTTTCCTCTGGTAAAAAGCCAGAATTCTTTTGGTTACTTCGCCAATTTTTAAGATCAATTTCTTTATGGGCAATGTTATAGTCACCACAAAGGATTAATTCTTTTCCCTGCTGCTTTAATGTAATTAAATGTTCTCTGAAGTTTTTGAGAAACTTAAACTTAACCTCTTGACGCTCAACGCCGCTGGTTCCAGAAGGTAAATATAGTGAAATAACACTTAAATTAGGGTAATCAAATTGAATATACCGCCCTTCTTGATCACAAAAATCAAACCCTAAGCCTTTTATAACAGCATGAGGTTTATGACGAGCATAAATTGCAACGCCACTATACCCTCTCTTTTGCGCATCGTAATAATCACAATGATAACCGCAAGGATAATAGGTAGCATCCAATAATTGATGAATTTGAGCTTTTGTCTCCTGAATACAAATGAAGTCAGCTTCCTGCCGAGCTAACCACTCATAAAACCCTTTTCGAGCTGCTGCTCGGATGCCATTGGCATTAAAAGTAATTACACGCACAAGGATACTCTTAAATAATTTAATTAATATAATTAAGCTTAGGGGAACAAACTATAGCAACATCTATATTGGGAGTAAATGTAGAATTTCTTCGATTTTTAAATTTATTAATTAAGGTTGTTCTACTGTAGAAGCCTTTTTCTCTTCAGTCTCAGACTCAATATAAGTGGCTGGTTTTAAATTAGAAAAATCAATAGCATCTGCAACTTTATCGAAAATAAGTGTGACAAATTTCAATTTTTCAATTTTTAAAGGTTGAGTATTAAAAATTGAAATCTGTAAGCTAAAGGTATCTTTAACTAGACTGGGATTGGCAACTGTTGCACGTACGTTTTGTTGTCCATTTGCTGTCACCATCATAAGAATTGCCTGAGGGGGATTGGTAGAAAAATTATTTTTTAATGTTTGGTTACTCCAGAGAGAGGCAAAGTTCTCAAGTGGAATTAAACTAGTCTTATTTTGGAGGGGAGTAAAATAAATAATATAGTTAGCAGGCTTATTTAAATTTAAAATATAATGATTTTTATGTAGAGGTGCTATATCAGCATCAGATGAACTAAGAAAAAGAAGTGAATTACTGGATATCGCAGAAACACAGCTGCTTAACCCAGACAGTAAAAGCGCCATGATCGTCTTCATTATTATCCTGTCTTATTTCTAGCTTATTTATTAGGCTAATATTCATTGCTCAACTTCCTACTGCAATATCTAGTTCTAATTAGCCTCCCTATCAGCAAGCTTGCTTTCTTCCTTAACTTTTTGAATTTTAATTAAATTAATATAATTGTTAAGTTCCTTTTTCTTGACAACCCAAATATTAGCTATCTTCTCAAGAGCGGTATAAATATTAATAATACGCATCATTTGCTCTTTCATTTTTTCTAAAACATTTAATTTTGTAGTTAAATCAATAATCGACTGCTCTTCTTTCATTATTTCTTTCTTCGTTTTTTCAGCTTCTTCATCACGTAAAAACAGTTTGTAATTACTATAAGCATAGGACAAAGCGTAATAAATTGTTAAAGAGACAGCGATACTAAATTCAATTAGTCGGGCACTTGGATTTCTTAGGGCTTGAGCAAGTGAATGTAGGCCTAGCTCTCTAGCTAGATTAGGTCCACCGGCTAGAAATACAAACATAGAGGCAAAGCCCCCCATTAAGGTTGGAATCACGCCTGCAATGAGCGCTAATAAATTTTTTCTTACCCAGGATTTTTGTTTAATAAAAGGATCTCGTTTATTAACAGGATTTGATAACACTTGAATAAAAGAGCTATTATCATCAGGTAGAGATAAATTCCACCCTTTCTTTTCCATTAAATCAACAACAGAAATATCGCTATCAGCATTAATAATCCAATGAGTTGTTAATAATCCATTTAGGCTATTTAGAATTTCATTAAGCCTATCTCCATAAAATTCATAGATACTTTCTGATTGGACTTCATCACATTTCTTGCGAATTACCAAACATAGATCATTAATCCAATTAATAAAGTCATTGTTTTCATTAAAAGCACAATACTCATGCAATGGATTACGGCCAACACTAGGCGTATTTTTGTAAAGGTAATTAAGCGAATGGTTAAGATATTTAATCATGGATTCAATCTGTTCTTGCTTTCTATTTAAGATCAAGCGAGAAACATGTAATTGTACATTCAGGATTTTTTGGGTATTAATTGCTGATTGCGCATTCTGAGCTGTTAGCTTAAAACTAAAGTATCCCACCAAACTACTTGTTAAAAGCGCAATAAAGGTAATGCCGGCAAGCGTAACAAATGAATTAAGATGGAGGTCCATAAAACCAGAAAATCCCATCCAAGCACCAAAGGTGCTAGTGATAATACAATTAAGCACTAAAGCGACATTACCTGATTTTTCCTTACCATCAGATTGAATATTATTGCGTTGCGTAAAATTAAGCGAACCTAATTGTAATAAACTTTTAAATTGTCTTTTATTTAAACTTTTTCTTAAGTGAGCCTCACCTAAGCGTAAATGGCCAAGGAGAATTTCAAGCTCAACTATATTTAAATCTTCTAAATTAACAACAGCCATTTGTCCTACAATTTTTTAATTAAAAAGTTAATTAGGAAATATAGTTTAACATAGAAAGAATTTAATTCGTAACCAATGGAAAAGTTAAACTGAGCTTACCATTACATCCTTATGCTATGACTTATCTGCATAATTTTCTTCCTATCATTCAACTGGATTTTGCGAACAAGTTGCGGGACGTAGACAGTGGTTAACGAAGCTATTTTCTTTATTCCTACGTCCCGTGGCTTGTCCACGGGATACAGTGGATATTTAATAGAGCGAGTTAGGAAGCTTAGCCACGTATAGGCTTAAAATTGATTGATTAACTATTTTTAAAAGGACTAAGGCTTTTCAAGTAATTGTAGGGCAATATAAGCAAGCCGCTTACCTAATTGTTTAGCTAATATCATTTCATCATCACTAATTGGATAACTATTATCAACGCCGGCAACATGAGACATACCATATGGACTACCTCCTGTTTTCGTCGTATTTAACACAGGCTCAGTGTAAGGAATGCCAACAAGGATCATGCCATGGTGTAATAATGGTAGCATCATACTTGTTAAAGTTGTTTCTTGGCCACCGTGAATAGTCGATGTCGAAGTAAAAACGCAGGCTGGTTTATTAGTTAGCTCACCTGTAAGCCATAAAGCCGTAGTACTATCCAAAAAATATTTTAGTGGGGCTGCCATATTACCAAAGCGCGTTGGACTACCTAATGCAAGCCCACTACAATATCGTAAATCTTCCAAGGTAGCGTAAGGGGCACCTGCATCAGGTATCGCTTTTTCTGTTGCCTCACAAACCGTCGATACGGGCGGCACTGTTCTTATACGCGCTTCAATCCCAGCAATACTTTCTATGCCACGTGCTATGTATTGTGCCAATTGGGCTGTAGCGCCATTTCTTGAATAGAATAAAACAAGAATATAGGGCTTCATTTTAATTTATTTCCTTCTCAATACTAAAACTAAATAAGTTTAACCTTTTATTGACTTTCGTTATATGTTCTTCAGGTAATCAAATGTAATGAAGGTTACAAATACAATGGTAAGTATCGTAGTCCAGGTAAGGCTACCATAATAGCGCCCTTTTTATCTTGTTTAACAAGTTTATTCATCATTATTGCTAAGACACCTAATTCTTGTAAAACTTATTAATTGTCACTCTTTTTTAACACATAGCTAAGGATTATCAATCCAAAAATTGATTAAATAAAACTTAAGGATGAAACACTTAACCAAACCAGTTATCATTTACTCTTTTATTATTTTAAAAAAATATTAGACAAGTTGATGACATTTAAAAGGGCTTTCTGTACAATTAGAAGCCTTTTATACCTGCTGCATTGGAGTTATGGCATGGCACATCCATTAATTAATATTTCACGGAAGCAAGCCTTATCTTTTGCTAGCTTTCTCGTGCTTTATCAATTTTTAACCTATATTGCCAATGATATGATTATGCCTGGTATGATTCAGGTGATCACTTCTTTCCATGGTCCTGAATCAGCAATTGCTACTTCATTAACAGCGTATATTTTAGGTGGAGCCAGTTTGCAGCTTTTCCTAGGCCCAATATCTGATCGAATAGGCCGCAAACCTGTCATGCTAACAGGCGCTATATTATTTTTTGTCTTTACCGCTTTTATTGCTTGCTCTAATTCAATTGGTCAATTTTTATTAGCTCGATATTTTGAAGGTATGGGTCTTTGCTTTATTGGTGTCATTGGTTATGCAACCTTGCAAGAAATTTTTGATGAAATGGATGCTGTTCGATTAGTGGCAACATTAGCTAATGTCGCATCACTGGCACCTTTGTTGGGCCCATTAGCAGGCGCCACTTTTATTCTTTATTTTCATTGGCGTGGTATTTTTGTCTTAATTGGTTCCTTTGCTTTACTAGCATTATGGGGGCTATGGCGATTTATGCCAGAACCTGTTGGCGCGCAAAAAACAGATGGACAAATTATTCCACGTATTTCTTTAGCACCGCGAGTTGTTTTAAGAAACTATATGCAGCTTTTAACCAATCCTAGCTTTATGGTAGGTGCATTGGCTGCTGGCATCGTTGGTGTTCCCTGCGTTGCCTGGATTGCGATTTCACCTATTATTATTGTTGCTGATGCAAAATTAAGTGTGATTGTTTATGCTCTCTGGCAACTACCTATTTTTGGAGCTGGATTATTAGGTAATTGGTATTTACATAGATTAACCCGCAAGAAAGCTCTCAAACCTATTATTTTCTTTGGCTCAATGCTAGCTACTGCTGGCTTACTTGCTACATTTTTATTACCCAGCCTCATTAATTCGAATTTTGAGTGGCTTTTGCCGGGCTTAACTTTATATGGCTTTGGCTTAGGAGTTACAGCAGCCCCACTAAACCGATATGTTTTATTTTCAACACCCGTAAGTAAAGGAACAGCTTATGCCATGATTAGTTTAATCAGTATGATAGCGCAAGCTGTTGGTGTAGAAATTGCAAATCATATTTATGAGCATCATAACAATAATTATTTTGGCTTATACTGTGCAATAGCTGGTTTAATCTATTTATTAGGTTTAGTAGCCGTTTTCGCTTTGTCTTTAAAAACAAAAGAAGATCTCTCTATTTCTGCACCAGCAGTTTAATAGAAGCTGGAATTAAAGGTTAACTTAAAGCGTATTAACCTACTAAAATAATGGAACTATCTATGGACTGGAGAAAGAAAGCCAATTTATATTGGGATAGGTTAGAACGATTTATTCGTTTTGTTATTAATCATTTTATTGAAGATGATTGTGCTTATCGTGCTTCCGCACTAGCTTTTACTACGCTATTAGCCATAGTGCCCTTAATGACTGTGGGTTTTTCTATCCTATCTTCTTTTCCGGTATTTCATAACTTTACGGGCCCCGTGCAGGATTTTATTTTTGAAAATTTTGTCCCTGCGACTGGTAAAATAATACAAAATTATATTCATGATTTTTCAATACAAGTTTCTAAGCTTTCAATATGGGGCGTGGCTTTTTTATTTATAACAGCCATCCTTGTTATGGTTACCATTGAACGTGCCATGAATAAAATATGGCGTGTATCTAGCGCTAGAAAAGGCGTTGCTGCTTTTTTGTTATACTGGGCTATTTTATCCCTCGGTCCTATTTTTTTAGGTTTAAGTTTAGCAGCCAGCTCTTATTTAATTTCTATTCCTTTCCTAAAAAATCAACAAGCTCCCTCCTTTATTGTAAGTATGCTACCTTTTTTACTTTCACTGACAGGCTTTACTTTTTTATATGTCATCGTTCCTAATCGTCCTATTCAATTTTGGCATGGTTTCATTGGCGGTTTATTTGCAACGATTTTATTTGAATCAGCTAAACAAGCATTTGCTTTTTATTTATCTAACTATGATACCTATCAATTGCTCTATGGTGCTTTTGCGATTGTACCCATTTTCTTTGTTTGGGTTTATTGGGTCTGGTTTATTACTTTATTAGGTGCCGAGGTAAGCTATGCACTTTCTGTTCATCATAAAAGACGTAGTGGAAAACCCATTGACCCCTTTTCTCATGCTTTACTTTGGCTCCAATTATTATGGCAAAAACAGAAAGAAGGACAAGGGCTGTGCCTTGATGAGCTCATTCAAGCGAGCACCCAACCCTATAAAATTGATAGTGATCATATGATTACTGAATTACAAAAAATCAATTTAGTTCATACAAGTATTGATGGGCGATATCAATTAAGTAGGAGTCTAAATGAAATTTCTTTATATTGGCTAAGTAAGCATCTCCCTTATAATTTGCCCGATCAATATGATTTTGAAGGCACTACAACCTCCCTTCCTTGGGAAGATATATTTAAAGAAAATGATAAGCTTTTACAACAATCTTTATCAATAAGCTTAAATGAATTATTTAGCAGTAGTGCATCTACAAACAAGAATATAGTTATTATTAATCAATCTGAGAATCGCTAAGCAAAACCTCAATAGCAAGATTCCCATCAGGGAATCCTAACTATAAAATGTAGCGTGCTAAATCTTCATCTTCTACTAATTTACCGAGATGAGCATCAACATAAGCTTTATCGACATGAACAATTTCGCCAGCTTTATCTGTTGCTTCAAAAGATACAACTTCTAAAAGCCGCTCCATTACAGTATAAAGTCGACGAGCACCAATATTTTCTGTACGCTCATTTACCCGCCAAGCAACTTCAGCAACTCTTTTAATACCTGTCTCATCAAATGTTAACTGTAATCCTTCAGTAGCCATAAGAGCAATATACTGTTCTGTTAAAGAATTGCTGGGCTCAGTTAATATTCGTACGAAATCATCTACAGTTAAAGCACTTAATTCTACACGAATTGGTAGGCGACCTTGTAACTCAGCAATCAAATCAGATGGTTTTGCAACATGAAATGCGCCTGATGCAATAAAGAGTACGTGATCAGATTTAACAGGTCCGTATTTAGTTGAAATAGTTGAGCCTTCAACTAAAGGTAATAAGTCACGTTGTACCCCTTCCCGCGATACATCACCACCACTACCATGCTCTGCCCGCTTAGCAACTTTATCTAATTCATCGATAAAGACAATACCATTTTGCTCAACACTCTCAATTGCTTTGGATTTGATATCTTCTTCATTAATTAACTTTGCGGCCTCTTCTTCTCGCAATAATTTCATTGCTTTAGCAATAGTTAATTTGCGAGTCTTCGTTCGGTTACTACCTACTTGATGAAACATAGCTTGCAACTGGCTAGTCATTTCTTCCATACCAGGCGGAGCCATAATTTCTATACCAACAGGTGTTGCAGCTAAATCAATCTCGATTTCATTATTATCTAGTGCACCTTCACGTAATTGCTTACGAAAGGCCTGTCTTGTTGCGCTATCTTTTTCTGCAGGCGATATACTACCTCTCGGGGGTGGTAGCAAAGCGTCAAGCACACGGTTTTCGGCAGCTTCTTCCGATAAATGCTCAACCTTTTTCATTGCTAATTGACGCTCTTGTTTTATCGATACATCAACCAAGTCACGCATAATTGAATCGACATCTCGACCTACATAGCCTACTTCAGTAAATTTAGTTGCTTCTACTTTAATGAAAGGTGCTTGTGCCAATTTTGCTAAGCGTCTTGCAATTTCTGTTTTCCCTACCCCTGTAGGTCCAATCATTAAAATATTTTTAGGCATTATTTCATTACGCAAATCAGGATCTTTAATTTGCATGCGGCGCCAACGATTACGTAGAGCAATCGCTACAGCACGCTTCGCTTCCTCTTGCCCAATAATATGTTTATTTAACTCCTCAACAATTTCACGTGGAGTCATGGTCATCGTGGTAATTATATTATTCACTGTCACTTTCCAATTCTTCGATAGTTAAATGATGATTAGTATAAATACAAATTTCACCCGCTATATTGAGACTTTTTTCTACTATATCTTTAGCGGACAAATCGGTATTTTTTAATAAAGCTCTCGCTGCAGCCTGAGCAAATGGTCCACCTGAACCAATTGCTATTAATCCACCTTCTTCTGGCTCAATAACATCACCATTACCTGTGATAATTAAAGAAGCTTTATTATCTGCTACTGCCAGTAATGCCTCCAAACGGCGTAACATTTTATCTGTACGCCAATCCTTCGCTAACTCTACAGCAGCTCGTACTAAATGCCCTTGATGCATTTCAAGTTTGCGTTCAAAGCGTTCAAAAAGCGTAAAAGCATCCGCGGTACCACCTGCAAATCCGGCAATTACTTTATCTTTATATAAACGCCTAACTTTACGTGCGTTCCCCTTCATGACCGTATTACCCATAGTGACTTGACCGTCACCACCAATAACGACTGTATTGCCTCGCCTTACTGATAGGATAGTTGTACCGCAATATTGTTCCAAAACTATTACCTCTAATCTAAATTAAGTTAAATTCATCAAGTGGGGGCTCATTACAAAAATTCAATAGGACATGGTAAAAATTTTCACTATTTGAACATGTAGCTCATGATTATAAAACGTCAATTTACAAAATTAATATTTTATGATTAAAAACTTACTTTACTTTTAAAAATTTTATTAAGACATCATTTCGTGATTAATACATTTTAAAGTATTCAACAAAGAAAAACGGGCAATGATATTATATCGCCATCATAAAATGACAAAATTTAATATCCATAAATACCACCCTTAAATAAAGGATACCCCATGAAGTAGCGGTTCTATCTCTAAATAATGCGCTAAGCTTTGACCAATATCAGCAAATGTTTCTCGTCGTCCGATAAATTTGCTTATTGTTTTAGGACCAAAAGCTAAAATGGGGATATGTTCGCGAGTGTGATCTGAGCCAGGAAAAGTAGGATCACACCCATGATCAGCTGCAATAAGAACTAAATCATCGGCTTTTAGCTTAGCTTGCAATTCCGGGAGTCGTAGGTCAAATTCTTCAAGAGCATGAGCATAGCCAGCAATATCCCTTCTATGTCCGTATGAAGAATCAAAATCTACAAAATTTGTGAAAATCAAACTTCCTCCTGGCGCTCTCTCTAAGGCGTCTAAGGTTGCATCAAATAAGGCCATGTTACCATCAGCTTTAATGGTTTCCGTTAAGCCTTGATGAGCAAAAATATCAGCTATTTTTCCAATAGCGATAACTTCTCGGCCCTGCTTTTTTAAAAAATCAAGCAACGTTGGCGCTGGCGGCAGAGTTGCATAATCGTGACGATTACCTGTACGTTTAAACGAACCTGGCGCACCTATAAATGGTCTTGCAATCACACGACCAATGTTATAATCATCAACAAGTTTACGAGCAATTTCACATACTTGATATAATTTATCTAAACCAAAATATTCTTCATGTGCTGCAATTTGAAAAACACTATCTGCAGAAGTATAAACAATAGGCTTACCCGTTTTAATGTGTTCTTCGCCAAGCTCATCGATAATAACAGTACCTGAAGCATGCTTCTGACCCAGTACACCAGGCAAACCTGTTTGCGCTAAAAAATCAGAAATTAATTTAGAAGGAAAGCAAGGGACAGTTTCTGGAAAATAACCCCATTCAAAAGTAACTGGAACGCCAGCTAATTCCCAATGACCGCTAGGTGTGTCTTTACCTAAACTCTGCTCAACAGCATAGCCATAATATCCAGCGGGCTTATCTAATGTATCAAGAGGTAATAACTTAACACCTGTACTTGCTAAAGCGGCATGATAAAGACCTAGTTTAGTTAAATTTGGAATATATAATGATCCTTGGCGAAGGCCACTACGATTAGCCTCTTCTTTTTCACATGCTAAATGAATATGGCCAAAAGTATCAGCACCCGTATCACCATAACGATGAGCATCCAAGCTGGCGCCAAGGCCAAAAGAATCCATCAATAAAATACATACCCTTCTTTCTGTCATGAATTAATCTTCCAAATTCTTCCCATACGTTTCTTTTAAACCAAATAAACCGAGTAAAGCAATAATAAGGCCAATAGGTAACATACAAGCCGCGAACTGATAATCACCTAAAGAATAGACAGGAATATTATTTAAAAATTTAACTTCGCCATGGTGAATTAAAAGGTAGCTATATAAATTTTGATAAAGAATATAGCCTCCTTGTACTAAGACAGATACAGAACTTATTGCGGTCGCAGTCATATTACTAGGGCTACTTTCTGCAACAACAGCATAACTTATAATTTGTGCTGCTGTAAAAAATCCCAATAAGAAAAACAGAACCTTCATCATTTGCGCAGTTAGCGGAAAATATAATATTAGGCAAAGGGTTAATAACGATAGCAATGCTGCGATTTTCATTGGTAAAATGCGCAGTCCTCGTTTGTCAGATAACCAACCAATAAATGGGCCTCCTAAGATAGCGCCTAAAAACAACATTGAGTTAATAACGGCTGCATCTTCTTTTGTTATATCTAATCGTTGCATTAAATATAAAGAACCCATCATTGCACCAAAAACAGCAATCGCCATATTCATCAAGCTTGCATACAAAGCAGCACGCATATTTTGACTATTTAAATAAGTTTGCCTCGCGATTCTTAATAACTCTTTTCCATTTTTTACTGCTACCGGCGGATTACTATTTTTTTTATCAACAATACCAAAATACATAATAATAAGCATACCTAAGCCAAGCCAGCCTACTTGTAATAGTGAATCTCGCCAACCAATCTGCCCTACCAATTTAGCTAAGGGATATTGCGCTAACATGCCACCAGTCATAGCAATAGTGACAATGACCCCAGTGATCATAGCCATTCGCCTTGGTGGAAACCAACGTGAGGCAATACGAACAGGGCCAAGAAAACAAAAGGCACTACCAATCCCTGTTATAAATCGACACAGTAATGCCAAATAAAAAGAGTGGGCGTATGCCAAAATAAATGTACTTAATATACAAAGTAACATTGCCACTAAAATTGTATTTTTAGCAGAATATCTATCAAGAACAACACCAGCTACAAGTAGAAAAACAACATTTGATAAATAATAAATACTTGATAAATAAGCCATTTTATCGGCTTGGATATGAAAGTCTTGCATAATATTATCGGCAATAGAAGCAAACATATTACCTTGAATACACTCGTAAAAGAAAAATAATGAAGCACTAAAGCAAACAATCCATGGCCATAACTTACTACCAAAATTAGCTACTTGATTAGATTCTTGTGCGATGTGCATTACATTTTCCTCTATCATTGCCTTGTTGATTCCGCTAACTATTCTTTGCCTTTACAATTTGTTTCCTTAGCTAATAACACTGCAACCAGTCCAGCGATAGCAGTCAAGGGAAACATCCACATGGCGTATTGAAAATCAGCAATAGAATACTGATTACTAGCTAAACCCGCGTGGTGTTGCATTAGCATACCAAATAAGACTTGTCCCATTCCTCCTCCGCCCATTATTAGGACAGAGGCAAGCCCTGTTGCAGCGCCTGTGTTGTCCTTTCCATTGCTTTCTGCGATTAAAGGATAGCTAATTACTTGCGTACTGGTAAAAAAGCCTAACGTAAAAAAGAGAATACTTAATTGTAATTGGGTAAGTCTAATACCTAAAAAGAAAGGCAATACAGTAATTAAAGTAATTAATGCGCCTAATATCATAAGTGGCTTACGTTTACCTTGATGATCAGATAGCCAGCCTGCAAGAGGACAGCCAATAATACTGCCAATAAATATTAAACTTACAATATTGCTCGCCGCAAACCCTGAGACTTGATGAACCACTTCTAAATAACTTGCACCCCAAAGTGCACACAAAACCATGATAGGTAAATTTAGGAAAGAAGTATAAAGTCCTGCCAACCAGTTTTGCCGATTTTTTAGAGCCCGTATAAAACTCGATAAAATATGTGTCTGTATGTCACTCTTTCTTATTGCTCTTCCCTTAGGGCTATCTTGAACAATAATAGCAATCCATCCTAATAACAATATACCTAAAGCACCATCAAGCAATAAAGAATTACGCCAACCATATAATTCATTTAACCGGGCAAATGGCGTATGAGCCATCATGCCACCTAAAAAAGCCATGGTTACGAGTAAACCAATTACAAATGCTTGTCTTCGAGGCGGGAACCAACGAGAGACTAAAACAACGCAAGATAAGAAACAAAATGCATTACCTATCCCAGACAGAAAATGAAAAAAACAAGCCCAATAAAAAGAATTAGTTAAAGCAAAACCAAAGGTACCTATAACGCATAAAAACATCGCAATAAGAATAACAAGACGGGTTGAGAATCGATCTAAAATAATTCCCGCTGGCAGTAAGAAAAGGATATCAGCCCACAAATAAGTACTAGACATCCAACTAAGTTCAGTAGCATCTAGATGAAAGTCATGGCGAAGAGGTAAATTGATTACATCAAAAATATTAAGTTGAAAAAACTCATAAAAGAAAAACAGGCCAGCTGATAAACAAACAAGCCATGCCGTGATACTATTTCGAGGTAAAACATCGCCCGCATCAATTGTCACTGAACTAGACAATAGCTACTCCTTCGCATGGTCTGCAAAAATTGGCCAGCATTATATCAAATCACCATTAAATTTGGTATCTTTTTTGAACAAAAAAATGATTAGCCAAAATTACTCTTTAACGCATAAAAATTTTTTCTAAGTTAATAATCTTTATATAATAAAAATTCTAATTTGTTAATGATTAAATCAGCTAAGGTTTGCATGTTGAAAGAAGTTAACCATTATATATCACCTTTAGTACTTCTTGTATTCGCTTTGATATAGCCAAACCTGCCTTGATCACTTATAGTGATTAAAGTTTAATTTATAAGGATGACTGATGATAAAAGCAAAAGGTTATGCCGCCGAAACCGCTAAAGCACCCCTAAAGCCTTTTTCTTTTGAACGCCGCGATGTTGGTGATTATGATATTCTAATCGATATTCACTATTGTGGTATTTGCCACTCTGATATTCATCAAGCGCGCGACGAATGGGGAGGTTCTTTATTTCCTATGGTGCCTGGGCATGAAATTGTTGGTACAGTTGCCGAAGTTGGTTCAGCTGTCACTAAATTTAAAGAAGGAGATAAAGTAGCTGTTGGTTGCTTTGTCGATTCTTGTAGACACTGTGAGCCTTGCGAGAGTCACATTGAACAATTTTGTATAGAAGGCCCCACATCAACATATAATAGTATGGAGCGTGATGGCAGTCGGACTACACAAGGTGGATATTCCAATTGCATCGTGGTTAATGAACATTTTGTTTTGCATCTTCCTGATAACCTTCCTATGGCAGCAGCAGCACCGTTATTATGTGCTGGTATAACCTTATATTCTCCTTTACACCACTGGCAGGCGGGACCTAATAAAAAAGTTGCTATTGTAGGCCTAGGTGGCCTTGGACATATGGGTATTAAATTAGCGCATGCAATGGGAGCTGAGGTCTCTGCCCTAAGTCATTCACCTTCTAAAGAAAAAGATGCAAAACGCCTTGGTGCTGATAATTTTTATGCTTTAACTGACGATGAAGCGTTTCGTAAGTTACATAATTCATTTGATCTTATTATCAATACCGTTTCTGCACCTATCGATTGGAATAAATATTTACAACTATTAAAATTAGATGGAACCATGGTTATGGTTGGTGTACCAGAAAAAAATATTCCTGTTAGTGCAATGACTTTAATCGGAAATCGGCGAAGTTTAGCAGGTTCATTAGTTGGTGGTATTAAAGAAACACAAGAGATGTTAGATTTTTGTAGCAAACACAATATAACATCTGATATTGAAATGATTCCTATTCAACAAGTTAATGAAGCTTATGAGCGGGTACTTAAGAGTGATGTACGTTACCGCTTCGTTATTGATATGGCCTCCCTTAAAAACGATTAAATTTTGTCATTAACCGCAAGTGTTTCATTTACTTGCGGTTTTACTAAAGTAAGCGATATGCAAGCTAGGCAGGCAACTACAATTAAATAAAAAGCAGGTGCTGTGCTTATCCCTGTGTAATAAATAAGAGAAAATGAAATAAATGGCGTTAAACCACCAAAGAAAGCAAACCCTAAATTATAACTAACGGCAATCCCACTATAACGAATAGACGTTGGATATAGCCTACTTAGAAAACCAGGAATGATACCCGCCGAAAGTCCCATTAAAACTGCACTTAGTAATAGGGATACGATGTAATAGGAAGTTAAATAAGCATAAATAGCAAAAATAGGATAAGCTAATACTATTAATAAAACACTAAGAATTAAAATTAACTTTTTAGTATGAAATTTATCACTAAGATAACCAAAAGGTACAGCAAGGCAAGAACCTAGAGCTACGGCTGCAGTGCGCTCCCAGAGATAAGTAGTCGCAGATAAATTTAATATTTCTTTAAAATAAGCAGGAATAAATAAAAAAAGAGAGGTAATAATGGCAGCACAAAGTGCCGTAAGTAAAGCGCCATTAAGCGTATTCTTACCTTGCTGTTTTATCACTGTTAAAAGAGGAAATTTTTCTGTTTGTTTTTCAATTGCTTGAAATTGCAATGATTCATATAAATTGCGCCGCATTCTATAACTAAACAAGCCCATTATACCGCCAACAATAAATGGTAATCTAAACCCATATGCTTGCATTTGCATATCATTAAACGAACTTACAATAATGGCATAAACGACTGAGCCTATAACAATACCCATTGTTAAAGCACAAAAAATTATGCCACAAGCAAGTCCCCTTTGTTCCGGTATAGACTCACTGACATAGGTGATAGCACCCGGTATTTCCCCGCCAACAGATAAACCTTGTAAAATTCGAAAAATTAATACTAGTATTGGTGCACTTAGTCCTATTTGATTATAAGTAGGCGTACAGCCTATCCCCAAGGTAGCTATAGCCATTAAAAAAATAGAGATAGTAAATGTGCTTTTTCTACCAAAGCGATCACCAAAATGACCAAAGATAATGCCACCAATTGGCCGCACAATGTAACCAATAGCAAAAGTAGCAAAAGTAATGATTAAACTAACAAGAGGATGAGTTACTGGGAAGAAGACGGCAGCCAAATAACTTGCAAACAGGGCGTAAATAATAAAATCATAAAATTCTAAGACTCCGCCTAAGCTTGAGAGAAATAATAGTCTTTTTTGGTTATTAGTCATATATTCCTATATTTATATTAAGTTCCTTTTATTAAAGACAAATTGGCAGGTTTAACTTGAAAACTTTTCCAATTGGGTACAAGTATCATCTGTTTTATAACAGAATCAATTAACTTGTTACTTAATAAAACTAGTATTATTAAAAGAAAAATAATGTAGCGGTTTAAATAATACCAAAAACCTTGTTGTTGCGGCTCAACAATATAATTATTTTGTAGCCAATTAGATATAGCAATACATATCGGTAAATAAATTAAAACAATAATTTCAGCAAAAATGCGTGTTTCCGCAACCAAGCCTACACCTAATAAGCCTAAAAAATAAAAAAAAGTAATATAGCGAATACGTCGATATTTTAATGGAATGTAGTCATAAAAAGTAAACCAAAACAAAGGCAATCCTGCGAAGGCAAAGATAAACATAAAAATATTTTGATCGGCAAAAAGCCACTGCATATTTACTGAAAAATTAGTTACTGAAGTATCATATCGATACCAGTAGGTGTATAAGCCTGATAAATTTAAAACCAAGTAATAAAGCCATAAACGAGCCAAAATATAAGCGCCTAAGCATGAAAAAAAGGGGACTAATAATTTGGATATGTCTTTACAGGAACGCAGATATAGAGCTGGAATTAAAAGAACAATTAAAATACTGCTCTCACGGTTTAGAGTTGCAAAAAAAACACATACTATTAGCCAAAACCAATTTTTTTTTAAACATAAATACAGACCAAGAATAATAAAAAATAGTGACGGTGTGTCATAAGGATAAAAAATAGCCGCGGCCCCGCCTTGTAAAGTAAATCGATAATTAATAATGGTACATAACGGTAACAAAAGGAAAAAAAGCCAGCTGAGCAAAAGGGCTAATTTATTATTAAACTCTAACTGTAATAATTTTTGTAAGGCGAAAAATGTTAAAATAACGAATAAAAGCTCTAAAAGAAAAAAAATTTCATGAGCCTGTAATGAAATCACGCTTGATATCAAGCGTGCTATGAATGGAACAAGCTGACGTTGGGCAAAAGGCAGTGGGACTGTAAAATCTAGCCAACTTTCTAGAGGAATTTGATAATAAAGACCCGTTAATTTTACATGAATATAAGCATATCCTAGTAATAAGACACTCGTAATAAACCAACATTTATAACGAAAGATATCTCTATTTAGACCTTTCGATTCTTGCACCATAGTTTAATCCTAAATTCCTTTTCCCATAGCATAGAGTAAATAAATTAGTTTTTTGGGCTTGGCCTCAAATTGATAATAAGTGAAATGAATCTTATGAGGAATCATTGTCCTTCCCACCTAGGCCAGAAGCTATTTCTTAAACATCACCCTAGTTTGTTTGAAATGGACTCCCACCTATGCCGGACCGACAAATTCACTTACTCTATTAATCAGAGGTCACACCTAGTTTTTCTCAGAAAAGCTTAGCTTTAATAACTAAATTTAAATTAATAATTAATTACTTAGTGGTTTGTATGATAGGTAATTTAATATCCTATAGTAAATCAAACATAAATAGCAGAATTTATCTTACTTGTAATTACAATAGTAAAATATTTCTTTTTATAAAGAGATATGTTATTGCTTAGCGAAAAATTTGACGGCAAATAATATGATTAACTTAAAAAATTACTTTAAAAAGATAAATGTAAGTGAAAAACCTTTCGTCTCTTTAACTAACAAAGAGCAGCTTGAATTTCTAGAGCAAATTTATTTTGCGCATTTAAAAACGTTTCCTTATGAGAATTTTCAATTAAGAGTTATCGCTAAGCAACATCTTTTAAAACGACAATCATTAAATTTTTTTAGTTATGACATGTTACTTACAGGTAATCAAGGCGGCTACTGTTGTCAAACAGCCATGCTTCTATATGACGCTTTAACGCAAATTGGTTTTTCTGTAAAACCTTATATAGGGCGTATATTAAATGGGGCTCCAGTCAATGATCCAAAAATCCTAGAATTACCTCCCACCCATATGCTTTTAGTTGTACGCATTGAAAATCAAGAATTTTTTCTTGATCCAGGACTTGGCTCAAGTGCACCAAGGCAGCCCATCTTAATTACAAATTCAGAACAACTAGTTAGTCAATATCCTGATCAATATAAACTTTACCCAATAGGCAACTTTTATGTCCTTGAACGACAAATCGATGGCAATTGGACGAGGTTACTGCAAACCGATTTACAAGAAGCAAGTATAAAACAGTTACAAAATAACTTATTAAAACTTGAACGCCACCCTTCTATTTTACCAATTCGTGATGAAAAAACATTAGTGGGTATCATAACCAATGAAGGCCGCAAAGTTTTAATATGGGATGTTGCCTCTAATGAATTAAAGTTTTCAAAACAAATAGGTGAACTCTACATTAAAGAAACGCTCTCGGATTTCAAAATTGGGCAAAGAAAGTTAGTTGATGAGTTTAATATTCATTATATTTCTGTATCTGCTTTAGAAGATTTTTGTAAAAAAATTATTTTACCAAAACCTATTCGTCCTTGGGAAATTAATTTACCTATTGAGGAAACAGAACTGGCAAGTTTAGAAAAAAACTTAAATTTTACATGATAAGATAGTTCATTAGAAATTAAGCTGCAAGAGTATATTATAGAGATAAGTAACTTTTAAACTTAAGCTCTTATTTTCTTCTAAGCTAAATATAATTAGTCAGGAGGCCGCGGTTTTTCTTTAGGCCCATTTAAGTAAATGAGGTAGTTAAATAAACTATCTACTGTTTTAAGTTTCTTAGTTGAGATTAATACATCTTCTAAATTTCTTCTATATTCCCTATTTTTTAATAAGCTTCCAATCGTTGCTATAAATCCAGGATCTCTTTTCAAAATTTCTGCATTTTCTTTGATTGAAAGACAATTTATCAATCACAGGCCGTAGCGCATCAGTATACCAAGGCATAATAATTTGTTAGACCGTCACAACATATATTTATTTTAGTACAACTAAACGTTGCTGCCTTAAAATTGAGCATCCCTTAATGCACGCATTAAGTTTGACAGCAATTTTGATATCTACTCGATTAATGCAGCAAAAATTTAAGCTAAATTAATCTAATTAATAATTTCTTAATAATTTGTTTTTATAATGAGCGGAATGTCTCTGATTTAGCTGCACCATGGAAACATTTGAGCATAAAACTGCTGGTGATCAAATAAGAATTGAAACATTTAATAATCCCTATCTTCACGGAAGTGATACGCTTAATCCAAATCCTAAGAATAAATTGACGCTTACCCTCATGCATTTAGTAGATGGGATCCCAGTACCTCTTGCCTTAACCTTAAGTGCAGGCGATATCGTTGCTCTTGCTGGTGATTATTATACGAAAGCAGGCTGGGGTAATGAATTAGAGCTCCCACTTTCCTTACATAAAAGTTCTAATGTTTATGAAAACAGGCAGTTAATTGACTTACCTATTAAATTAACTGAACAAAAAGCTTTTAATGAAGCTTACCATGATCTGGCCTCTCCTGCTGTCAAAAAAACTGATATAAAGCGTATCTATAGTATTGAAGATAAGCTACCAAGATTACTGCAACAGTTAGTTTATGCCTTTACGGTCAAAAATTATGGCGCTAAATTAGTAGATAATGAGGCTCATTTTGCACCTTGGTCCCTAAGAGCTTATTTAGTTGGTCATAACACTGCCTTAAAGATGTCGTATTTTGCCTATATTTTTCAGCAGCTAGCTAAAAAGGAAATCACCTTAGAAAGTGACAGTGTTCCCTTAGAAATAAAGGATATAATTAGAAAAGTTAACAGCTCTTCTCTAGATAAAAATCCATTTAATTTTCAATATTTAGATGATAATTCGATTTATGAAGAATTAAAAAACCGTTATCACGCTTTAGCGGTTAGCTACGAATTATTTACACTTCACTTTTACTCTGATCATTTTGCAGGTGGGCACTTAAGCCGTATAGGATTATTACGCAAAAAAATGCCTGAGCAATTTGGTGTTTGGGGCAGCATTTTAATCAATAATATGCATAATGAAGACAATACAGATGGTGTTACTACAACAAATTCTTTTCAATTTATAAAATATCGTAAGCATAAAAAATTTCGCGACGGCAGTACCCATCAAGAAGACTCTTTTATAGCCCTTCATGAAGATTGCCGAGCTTATGGCGACGGGACCTATAACAAGCGTAATAATGATGAAAATAGTAATATGTTGATTAATGGCATGGATAATTCATTAGGTGATATTGCTCACATTATGACGACTGGCCATGTCCGCCCATCTACAGCATATGGCGGCTTAACCTTTTTACCTGAAATTGATTATACTAAGCGCCAAGCACAGCCTCTGCTCATCCAGGGAAAAGATGGGAGAGTGTATTTTCGGAAAAATATTAGAACGATTGAAATGCTTTCCCCTATAGAATATAAAAACATGCTAGCTAAACCGACTAGTTATGGTTATCAAGAATTGACGAAATTTAAAGCATTTCTTGTGGTCTTTAAATTAGAAGTACTTGGTTTTTATTTTTTCCCAAAGATCAAAGAATTAACATCTATTAAACAGGCTGCTATTGAAGAGCAGGAGATAAAACAAGTTCAACCTAAGCGTCTTGGTGTAGAAGCTGACTTTAAAGTTCGTAGCAGTAAACCCATATCTATTTCCATACAACCAGTTAAACATATGCAAGAGGATAAACTTCCTCAATTATCACCCAAAACTCCTCAGAGGTTATTCGGTTTTCATCCGTTTTGGCGTCCTCATACGAATTATGTTAGTAAAACACCTGATTCATCTTCTATAAAATATGAGCAAGATGAGCACCTACCTAGTTCTGCTCCATAAATAATACTCTTAGCAAGGTTTGAATAAATAATAAACCCCTGACATACTTAATTATAATATTACCAATAGTATCACAAGATAGGAGCCTCTTATGACTACTGTAGGGACGTATCTTGCACAGCGTCTTCAAGAGCTAGACATTAAAGACTATTTTGCAATTCCTGGCGATTACAACTTAGGGCTACTGGATGAGCTTTTAAAAAATACTTCGTTAAACATGATCAACTGCTGTAATGAACTTAATGCCGGCTATGCTGCAGATGGCTATGCTCGAGTAAAAGGTGTATCTGCGCTGGTGGTGACTTACAGTGTAGGCGGGTTAAGTGCAGTTAATGCTGTTGCAGGCGCTTATGCAGAAAACCTACCGATTATTGTTATTTCTGGAGGACCTAATACCAACTCTGTTCAAGATGCTGAAATCTTACATCATACATTAGCAACTGAAAATTACAGTTATGTTCGAGATATATTTTCGCATGTTACGGCACATAGTGTTTTTATTCATAGACCCAGTGATGCCCCAATGCAAATAGATACCGCCATTGCTATAGCTTTGGAGAAAAGAAAGCCAGTCTATATTGAAATTGCCTGTAATATTTCGACCTTAGAAATTTCACCGCCAACAAAACGAGCGCTTAATGTCAAACGATTAAGTGATACTTCTTCTTTGCAAGCAGCCATTGCAGATACAGTTGCCAAATTAAATGCTGCAGTTAAACCTGTACTTATAGCAGGTAGTAAATCACGTTGTTGCGATGCAGCTGCAATGATTGAATCATTAAGTCAGTCTTGTGGTTATGCATTGGCAGCGATGCCCGATGCAAAAGGATTTGTTTCAGAACAGCATCCTAATTACATTGGTATTTATTGGGGGCCAGTGAGCACACCTGGCTGTAGGGAGATTATTGAATCCAGTGATTTATATTTCTTTGTGGGACCTAATTTTAATGATTATACAACCGTTGGACACGTATGTAACATACAACCCAAAAAATTAATTACGATTGCTGATGGCAGCGTATCTGTAGCGGGTAATGTGTACACCGATGTATACATGAATGAATTTTTGCGTGGCCTGCAAGATCAATTAAATTACAATGATACGGCATTAAAAGCTTACAAACGTATTGAGGGCTCTGCACCTTTATATATAAAACCGAAAGATTTGAATTCGCCCCTAACCAATCGTTTTTTATTTGGTCAAATTCAAAAGCTGTTAAGTAGTGATTATGCTGTTTTAGCAGAAACAGGAGATTCTTGGTTTAATGGCATGCGCCTTAGTCTACCTAAGGATTGTCAATTCGAAATACAAATGCAATATGGCTCAATAGGATGGTCTGTTGGCGCCCTATTAGGTATGCAAGCAGCACTACATAATAAAAAGCGGGTTATTGCTCTTATTGGTGATGGCTCCTTTCAAATGAGCGCGCAAGAAATTTCCACACTGGTACGATATGGTTATAAGCCCATTATCTTTTTGATGAATAATGCATCATATACTATTGAAGTTCAAATTCATGATGGGCCATATAATATTATCAATAATTGGCATTACGCGACTTTAATTGATGTTTTTAATGGTGACACGGGTACAGCACGTGCCTTTAAAGCGCATACTCATCAGGAACTATTAGATGTCATAGAAGAAGCAAAACAAGCCGATACACTATGTTTTATTGAAGTATTTTTAGATAGAGATGATTGCAATAAAAATTTATTAGAGTGGGGAGCTCGAGTAGGTGCTTATAACGGCCGGCCACCTCGAACAAATTAAATAGGCTCAGATAGGTTAAGCTTTATAATGGGCCAATAATATTATTAGCTCTTACTTAGGGCACGCCTAATAACTTTTAGCCTTTTTCAAACTACCATTGATGAATTGCTTTCTTTTGAGGTTACAAAGTAGAAGGTCATATAGTTATATTAAATCTGGACCCCGTATAAATGCTTCGCATTTTACGGGATAACGTTCGTTTAGTGACACAAAAGAGCTGTTGTCTCTTTTATGTCCAACTCACGTTACTTAGGAAGAATTAGTATGAATCGATATGAAAAAGGTTTAGAAATAATTCGCGAGCATTTAGGGAAAGAAGCAGCTGATGAGCATATAGAAAAAATTAAAGAAGTAGCGCCTTTCTTTGCCAAAGTAAATGTAGAATTTCCATTTGGCGATCTCTATGCTCATGAATGTACACTTGCGCAAAGTACTAGAGAATTAGCCACTATCGCTGCGTTAACCGTGTTAGGTTATGCTCACTTAGAATTAAAACTACATATCAAAGCTGCGTTAAATTGTGGTGCAACTAAAGAGGAAATTGTAGAGGTGATTACGCAAATGATTGCCTATTGTGGTTTTCCAGCTGCAACTAACGCTATCTTGCTAGCAAGAGAAGTGTTTAATTCTTTGGATGATAAATAAAATATACTTAAATTCTCTACAAGTATTTAGTTGAAAACTCTTAAGAAATAAGTATATTTTATTAGACCTCTTGCCTAACCTGTTTATTTTGGGGGAGTGCAAGGCGCAAGGTTTTTGAGGAGCAAAGTTTACATGCCGTAAATGAGCACCGGAGAAAACCTGGCAACACAGCAATCGCGTAAAATAAATAGGTTAGGCAAGAGGTCTATTCTAAAAATAAAAACCGAATAAATAGTAAAATCTTTTTGCTATTGTCGAATTAAGCGCTTATTCTTACCGTCATGTAACGTATTTTCTGTCGAGCGATAAGGATTAATATCTAAACCGCCTCGTCTTGTATAGCGTCCATAAACAGTCAATTGTTCTGGTTTACAATAAGTCATAATATCTACAAAAATCCGTTCAATACATTGCTCATGAAATTCATTATGATTTCTAAAAGAAATAAGATATTTCAATAAGGCTTCACGATTAATTTTCTTACCTTTATAGGCAATCTGCACACTACCCCAATCTGGTTGGTTGGTAACCAAGCAATTTGATTTTAATAAATCAGAATAAAGAATTTCTTCTACTTCTTCATCTGTAACTGATAAAAAAGAAGGTTCAACTTGATAAATAGAGCATTCAACATCCAGATTATCAATCGTTTCACCCTCACATGACTCAATAACTTTAAACTGTCTTGCCTCGGCAAGCGAGTAAATAGTGACTGAAACTTCAGCATCAATTCGCTTTTCTAAATCATTTTTTACAATACTCTCTAGCGCAAATTTATCTTTAATTTTTGTATTATTAAATGAATTAAAGTAGAGCTTAAGCGATTTAGATTCAATTAATTTAGGTGAACGGCAATCATAAATAATTTCAGCTACACCAACCATTGGCTTCCCTTTTTCATTAAGCCAAGATACCTCATAGTGATTCCAACAATCAAAACCAAAAAAGGGTAAAGCAGATGAATTGATTCCTATTTCTTGCCGTTTACCAGCTCGCGGTATGGGATAAAGCCTATCGGGATTATAAGTCAAATCATAATCTGATTTCTTTCCCAACTCCGATTCGTTATTAATTGCTTCATATTTACTAAGTATTTGATCACTCATCTTATTTAACTCCAGTATTTCAATAATTTTTGCTGTGCTTTGCCAATTTACCAAACTACCCATCTCTATTTGGCTAGCGATATAGGTTAATAAGGAAGCAGCTTCATTAATTTGTGCGGCTTTTGCGTGTAATTCATCGGCTTGAATTTTAAGAGAAGCATTTAAATTGAAATTTGGATTTTCAATACATTTTTTTATTTCCTCTAAAGAAAATCCTAAGTATTTCAACGTTATAATTTGCTGTAGAATTAATAAATCTTTTTCAGAATACAGACGATAGCCAGAAACTGACCGTTTGGTAGGTCTAAGTAAGCCAATTTCATCATAATATTGTAGTGAACGAACCGTAAGGGAGGTCATCCGACTAACTTCTTTAACTTGATAATATTTCATATAACCCTCTCGTTGATACAAATTTTAACCTATTACGTCACGTGAGGGTCAATATTTTTTAAAAATAAACAATTGTTTTATGTGTTATAGTAAAATAATTGAGAAAAAACAGCCTTTATAAGTAAACTAATTGGAATATTACACAATGATTGCAGCAATTATTTTTGATTTTGATGGCGTTATTTTAGATAGCGAACCGTTACATTATAAAGCGTGCTGCCAAGTTTTAGCACCTTTGGGGCTAGCTTTAAGCTATGATGACTATCAAAAAAATTATTTAGGTTTATCTGATAAGGACATGTTTCCACAACTAATGCGGGATAAACAGTATAGTATTTCTAACGAAGATATAATTAAGTTAATACATCAAAAAGCTATAGCTTATACAGAAATAATTTTACATCACCCTACCTTACCTATTATTGATGGATTTCCTGAATTTTTAACCAATATTGCAAAGAAAGTTAAAAAAATAGCAATTTGTAGTGGTTCTACCAAAAATGAGATAAATTCAGCTTTAACTAAAATAGCACAAGGTAAGCTACAAACTTATTTTAATACTATAGTAACTTCTGAAGATGTAAGTCATGGCAAGCCTTCGCCAGAAGGTTATTTGTTAACTGCTCAGAAAATGAATGTTTCTCCTAAGCATTGTCTAGTGATTGAAGATACGCCTCTTGGAATAGAAGCAGCAAAAGCAGCAGGTATGCAAGTTATTGGATTACTTACTAGTTATAAAAATAAATATGATTTAAATACAAATAAAGCAGTCAGCAATTTTAATCAGTTATTACAGGAAAATCTTTTAAATTTAATTTAAAAATAAAGCTTATTTAATAAGGTAAATAGATTACGCTTTATTAGCGTAATCTATTTATAAAATTAGAATGAATAAGCAGTAGCAGTAGAATACTCTACTTCTACTTTAGGTTGACTACTAACTTTATCTTTAATAGTACTAAAAGTACGAGTACCTAATTTTAAGATGTTCTCAGGTCCTGAGATTGCAGTCATAACGGCTAAAGCAACTGTGCCAACTGCAGACATGCCAGCTAAAATGCCAAGTTGTTTTGAAATTGCTAAATTATCAGCAGAAGCTTCTTTTTTGCCTGCCAAACGAGTAGCACCAGCCATCATTAAATAACCTAGGCTTGCAATAGCACTTGCAACTGCAACCGCGGCAACTGCAACACTAAGAACGCCCCAAGCTAGAGGTGCATATATTATGGAGCCAACTGATTTAGCAACATCTGCTGCAAGGTTCTTAACGGGACCTTTGTAAGGAGCAAAAAAATTAGAAGTAGTATTAGAACGCACTGGGCCTGTTAAAAAATTATAAGCTGGAGCAAGAACGTTGCTTGCTTTAAAATCTTTATTAATTTTTAAATTTTCCAGTGTCTCAGGTCTAATATATTTATCAAGTCTAACTTTAGCCATGTTAATTCTCCTTATTGAAATTAGGAGCCACAGTGTGCATTATGCAGGCAACTCAGTCAACCTAATCTTTGCTGTAAAATATATTAAATGAATAGACTTTCCGTAGGCAGGAAATGAAACCTGACTAGTCATAAACTGCAGGTTTTTTTCTTAATGACTTTACTTGGCTTTGTTTTGATTTTTCTGCTAGAATTTTTTGTTTTGTCCGTCTTGAGCGGCGCTTCTTTTGTCGCTTTATTTTCTCAATCTCTTGCTGTATTTTAGATTTTTCATCACTATAAATAGCAGCTAATTTTTCACAAAGCCTTATTCTGGCAAAGTAGCGATTATCTTCACGACTGCGTGTTTCCTGGCATTTTATCTCAATGCTTAAAGGCAGGTATTTTAAATAAACTGTTGAAGCAGTCTTATGTAAATTTTGTCCGCCTCTGCCACTACCAATAATAAATTTCTCAATTATTTGGGAATCCTGAATTTTAAGTTTTTCCATCCAATTTTTCAAATTATCCCATTTTTCTTTATTGATCATGACTCCTCATTGCTAGAATAATTTATAAAATACGTAATATAGTTGCCAACACCTTTAAATTTTTAACATTTTTAACAAACTTAGTCTAATTTAATCAAAGTTAACTATGATATAAAGCCAATAATTCTTTACTAGTATGACAACCTAGTTTTTCCATCACTTTAGCTAAATTACCTTCTACTGTCCTATATGACGTTTTTAATTCTTTCGCAATCTCTTTAGCTGCTTTACCTTGGGCCAATAATTTCACACATTTTGCTTGCTGTTTAGTTAGAGAAATAGGTGTGTGCAAAGTTTTATGAAATATCGTTAAATCTTTTTTTTCTAAATTTAACTGGATATTAGACTTAGAAGATTTAGCGTCAGTTATATTTTCTTGTATAGTACGAACGTGATGTTCTAGATTATTATCATCACTATTAATCGTAATCATTGCTAAATTCTCATACAAACTATTACGTTGGCTTTGAAGGGCTTGGAGAAAAGCGTCAATTTCCATAGGTTTTAACAATAACGGCACTGGATTACGGGATAACCGATCTAGTTGCATAGGTAAGCTTACTTGTAAATAAACTAAGTATTCTTTTTCTAAAAGTTTAGAAATTTCTTTGCTTTCTATAATATTTGCATCAGTAGCGACTACAATATTTTCTCTTTTTAAGAGACTAGTTAAAACATCTTTTTGACACTTAAAAAAAGAAGCCGCCCCTTTAGGTCCCATAATCTCATGTACCCTACGGCCAATCTTATATTCTAATCCAAAGTCTGCATCAGCAAATTCCCAGCCAAGCTGCGTTGCTAAGGACTGTGCTAGTAATGTTTTTCCTGCTCCAGGATGCCCTATAATAAAAATTCTTGTGTATTTTTTCATTTCTTTAACCTCAAACTAATAACTTTAAATATTGTATAAATTTTAATCATTATTATAGTTATTAATCTAAGTTAACGACAATACGTAGGACTACTTATAGCTATTACTGCTCTAAGTAACGAAGTGATCTAACGGTTATTTATATTTTAGTAATTTCAAGGCTTCGAATTCGCTAAAAATAGGCTACGTTACAGCCCAAATACTAATTAATAGTGATGCAATCACAAATGAGTAGAGAGCATCTGCTATTTCGCATATTACTGTTGCAAATTTATTAAATATTTCATTAAAAGGTCTAACTTTGTTAGTATTTTCATAAACTCCCTGTTTAGATTAAATTTAGACTTAATCTTTATATAAAAAAGTTTTCAATACTTTGAATGTATATTTATACTAAAACTTTAAATAATAGACCTCTTATATAATCTGTTTATTTGGGAGAGTGCAAGGCGCATGAGTTTTGAGGAGCGGAGTTTACCTAGAGTAAATGAGCATCAGAGAAAACCTTGCAACACAGCAATTCGTTAAATAAACAGGTTATGCAAGAGGTCTAATGTAGTTTTACTGGCCAAGGAAGATAACTTCATGAAAATAACTACATATCAATCAAAAAGAATAGGAACTGTTATTGTTAAAACACAAGGCAATCAAGCAACTATTTCCTCCAAGCGTTTAGAACTTAAGTCGCTTAATCAATGTGATACTTCATATTTAACCGAACAATACAAACGTCTCTTAATTAACCCTGAAAACACAAAATGGTTTGGCACAGGTAATATTTGGAGTGAACAAGAAGTAAAAGACCTCATTCTAGAGGAAAAAAAATATTGGCATGAAGGAAGGAATTTTGGTGCTTTTACAGTCTATGATGCCAAGGCAAAAAATTTTATTGGTAGTTTATTTATTAATCAGGCAACCAATGATTTTGCGCATATTGGTACTGGCCATAAGCAAGCAATAGAGATTGGTTATATTATTGACCCAGATTTTAATGGACAGGGTTACGGTACAGAAATCGCTATTTTAGGAAAAAAATACATAAAATATCTTGCTGAAAATTTAGCAAACCTCAATGAAGAAAAGCGAATTAAAGAAATTGTTGCAACTGTTCATCCACTTAATAAAGGTTCGTTAAGGATTTTAGAAAAGACACTGAAACACCAAGAACCAGAAGAATTTAAAAAATTTGGCGGGCAACCACGGCTTTTATTTTTTAAACCTTTAAAAGCAGAAAAATCAGCCAACATAGATTTTATATGTAATGCAAAATTATGAAACCCACAAAGAGTAGCAGGTAAAAACCTGCTTAATTAAATTTTTTTAAAGCAAATGAGCTAAATAAATACTTAAGATTTGTTTAAAATCACAACATATACTATTATTTATGCTTTTATATTAACCATTATGCTTTTAACAAGAAAACAATTTGTCGAATTATGCAATCGAGCGATTTTTTATACACGAGAAAAAATTACAATTAGGAACCAAAAAAGTGGTTATCAAAATTATCATCGTGAATTAAAAGAAAATCGTTATTTTTCAATTAACGTCCGCCCTCCTTTAATTAATTCCTCAGAACATTCCTATATATATCGACATGACTTTATTGAATATACTGGTTTAGGTAATTGTCATGAATTAGCTCATTTCCTTTTAGTAGAAATTGGTAAGAGAATTGAGGCATATAATGCAACAGCGAGACTTCGTGTTGTTAGTTCTAAAAAATTCGACCATGTCTACATTGAAGTACTTATTCAATTAGCGAATGAAATTGAGGTTTCTCGCTGGGAAGTTGATGCTTGGGATCCGCGTATTATAGATATCAGTATTCGTCCTGATGGGTCGATAAAAAATTCTGAGTATCTTGATTATGGATATGCCGTCTTTACCCTAAATTCTATTTACTCTCATGAAATTAATTATCAAAAAAGATATACTTTTTTTCAAAATCCACCTAAACCTATACCTGGCCCGCCAGATCTAAACGCTACTCCAGAAAGAGAAATTTTAGATAAACACCCTGATCTTTATAGAGACTATACATTAGAAGAGTCAATAAAAGAGGGCAAAATCGATCCTGATGGAAGTATTCATTACTTACAAAAAGCATCAACATGGCAGCTTTAATTATTTAAGAACTAAACACAATACTATAAATTATAGGCTAAGCAGTAAGTCCAAACGCAAAGCACGCTTTATAATATACGACAGTTTATGCTAAAGAGCTTATTTTTTGGTTCATTATTATCTACTGCTTGCTCTTTATCTGTAGTGCTACTTCTAAAAAATTGATCAGAATTTAAAAATTTAGAAATATTAAGATTGATAACACCTTTTGCCTTAAAATCAATAAAACTATCCATATGTAGTGCCAAGATATCTGTTTTTAAATTAGCATGAGCCGGATGACTACTAAAAATATCCATCATGGCAATAATTTCCGAAGTTAGGTAGCGCTCTGGCATCTCTTTTCTTGCTTCTGCTAAAATAAAGAATTTACTAACTCCCTCTTTTACTTCTTCATTTTCTAAAAAATCTGCTACAGATAAGGCCTTAAGTCGGCCTTCCATAGTATCATTCAAAATTAGGCAAATTTCCTCTCTATCTTTTTTACTATTTTTA
This sequence comes from Legionella busanensis, assembly GCF_900461525.1. NCBI lineage: Bacteria > Pseudomonadati > Pseudomonadota > Gammaproteobacteria > Legionellales > Legionellaceae > Legionella > Legionella busanensis. The sequence continues at coordinate 3,070,170 of NZ_UGOD01000001.1, forward strand.
ACTAAAATTACCCCGGTGATTGCCGTTGTATGAATAGCTTCAAATCCGAATGCTGGATACTCTAAAATTAATGGTCCATTTTTTTCTAATAAAGTATATAAATCTTGATATATTAGCCTTTTTTCCTGATTAGTCGTTTTTTTATAATCCTCAAAGATACCTGTAATCTCACTTAAGTTTACAGTTTTTGTTAAATTTAAAATTTTTCTTTGATTGTCATAAAACTCATTTGTAGGGATCGCGCCATTTATCAACATATTATTTAAAGTATTAGGTGCTATCCCTGACTGTAGCATTTGCCCAATTAAAAATTCTTTTTGTGCTTCGAATTCTTCATCTTTTGCAGAGTTACATCTAACTATACTTGGAGCATAGAGCCAACATGAATTAATCGTTTTTACTTTTTGCTTTTCAACCACACTTTGTTTGGCTAAAGGAGATTTATAAATTAACAAAATAACTGGCTGATAATTTTAAATTTAGGCAAAAATTATAACATTTAAACTTAAATTTACTAGCTTAGTCTTTATAATTCACTAAATTGCAGTATTAATACTTTCTTTAGAGCAATTTAGGTGTCTTAAATCAGAAATAATTAAGTAAATCTACTAGAATAAAAGGCAGGCAAACCTATTACCTATTGGGAGATTAAAGTTCTAATAATTAGATTATTAATCTTTATAAAACACATCAGATTAAAAATTTAAAAAGTTATTTATCTTAATAATAAATGAAATCAGTTATTTTGAGCTATGAGTAAGATAACAAATATTTGCGCAGAAAAGGATTTCTCTTATGAAAAAAATATGGCTTATGCTTGTCTTCTTGATTCAAATGGCAACCCCTTTTGCTTCTCAACAAACAGTTATTTGCACTATGCAAGGATTAAAGGATAAGCTCTTATTTCCTCTTCCACAAAAAACCGCAAAATTGCCTCAGATTGATTTTCCATATCCTATAGAGACAACTATTTTCGTAATGAGAGAAAAAAATTTACTTCTTGTGGCTATGGATCAGGACGAAAAATCACGTCTGCGACTTTTTATTTCTGCACAAGCTGCTAACAATAAGAAAAATAGTGAGTATAAAGGACAATTTATGGTTGATTGGGGCGGGAATCAGCTGCAATTAGATAATGGACTTATATCTTGTAGATTAGAATAGCTACGATTAATAAGCCAGCCGGCCTTTTAAATGTAAATAAAATAACTTTAAACAACATACTTTAGGTATTTATTGAGGCAAATTAAGAAGAATGCTATCCTCTTGCGCAAAGAGTAAAAGGAAAGCCATGAAGTTAGATAACCAAGAGAAAGACAAAAATAGCCAAAATAGATTTTTTAAAAATTTACCTAATAATCTATTACAAACCAGCCTTCCTACTATGCGTAACATTATTATTGTTGATAAAGATGAAGAGCTAAGTCAGCAAGAAGAGCCGAGCCAATCAGTAGGTCCTATTTAGTCAAGCTTATGATAGATGCAATCCTTAATAAATTATCAGCTGTCCCTGAAATAGGTGTAGCACCCATATTACATACTGCTTACCAGGATAAATTCATTCATAGTTTAAAAGAAATTATTGATTACGCTGATAAGATGTTGGGTAATGATTATCAATCTTTATTAAATAGGATTGCTATAATTGAGTCTCAGTCACCTAAATTTATTTCTCCCAGATTATATAGTAGTTATTTTAAGCTTCTTAAAGCCATGCAAAATGATGATGTAACCTTAGTAAAGCAAATCATAAGCGCGCTTAAAACTGAGGATTACGCCTGGAGCATGCAAGAAATGCAAGTGAACTTAGGCTTACAAGAATCTTGGGAGAAGCAAATTTTTTATGAGGAAGTATGTGTCGCTTTTGGCTCAGATAAATTACAAGCATCTACACCCCTATCTAGCCAATTGGAACAATTTCAAGCCGATGTTCAAGAAGCAATAAAGTTAATAATTGCCGCTGATTTTAAATTTGCTACTGAGATAGAAACCCTCGTTTCAACACTCTTTTTAGTAGAAAGCAAAGTTAGCGTGGGAGCAACTTCGCCTATGTTTTTTGGTGCTATTTATCTTTCTTTACCTAAGAGCCATATAGAAAACTCAACTATGCTATTTTTAATTGAGCATTTAGTCCATGAAACATCACATTTGTTTTTAAACACTATTCTTGCTTATGATCCATTGATTTTAAATGAACCTACTGAACTTTTTTGCTCACCTATTAGAACTGATTTAAGGCCTCTTCTTGGTATTTATCATGCTACATTTGTTTTAAGTAGAGTAATAAGAATATTTAAACAAATAAAACATTTAAGTTTTTACTTTAAACAGAAGACATTAGAAGATGCAATTAGCAGTCTAACTAAAAAATACGAAAGAGCTTATCAAACAACCAATCAACAAGCCTCATTCACACCTTTAGGTAAACAAATTTTTATTTCCACCAGAGAATGTGCGCTATTAAATTAATTACTAATAGCTATAGATGTAGTTTATGCAGGGAAGATGTTAAAAGGGTTAAAGAGCTTTTTCTTTATTTACGCATTCTACTTAAATCAGACATAATATCAACAGTTATTAACGATTGTTAAAGATTTGTCTGATTATGCCTAACAAAGATCCTAAGGCAATTTTCCGACAACATGGCAGCTAACTCAGTAAGCTAACATGTAATTTACAACCTTTCTTTCTCAATCCTTTGGGTCTAAAGTGCTACCCATGTCTTCGGAATAAACCGGGCCTTATTGGTCGGGACGGTAGGATTTGAACCTACGACCACTAGCACCCCATGCTCTTGATATCAGATATAATCGAAATTACATTTTAGTATTTTTTCTCTGAAAAACTCTATACAAACAACGACCTTTCGCATTTCCCTTGTATCAAGTGATAACATCGAATATCATTCGATAACACAAAAAAGTGTACCTATAAGTGTACCTAAAATGGATTCTTGTTGTGAGTAACTTTACCAATACTTATATTAAAAACTTAAAACCTCGTCCAAATAAACAGTATGAAGAATACGAAGGTTAAGGGTTCGGTCTTTAGGTGTCGCCTGCAGGAACGAAGACATGGATCTATCGATATAAGATAAACGATAAAACTGAAAAAGTCAGTTTAGGTCATTATCCAAATATGAATCTGGCAGATGCTAAGAGAAAATTTTTTGAATTAAAAGAATTAAAACGTCAATCTATTAACCTCAAACAAGTTTTAACGCCCGAAATAGAAGAAGATAAAGATACTGGTAAAGAACTAGTTAATCGCTGGTATAACAATTATATCTCCAAACACAGGAAACAACCTCTGCAAATCCGCCAGCTCATTAATGCCGATATTATTCCTCTTCTGGGAGAAAAATATATCGATGAAATAGAAGCCAAAGATATCACAAAAGCATTAGATAAAATTGTTGCCCGAGGCTCAGATGTCCATGCAAATAAAGTGTTAAGTGCTATCAAGCAGGCCTTCAACTATGCTGTCAGTAGAGGTGAACTTAAGATAAATCCAGCGATTCATATTCGCGCAAGAGATATAGGCGGTGTCGAAAGACCTCGGGAGCGATTTTTAACATTAGAAGAAATCAAACAACTTTGGAAATTCTTAGATAATGGCAAACACAGTGTCTCATTACAAATCAAAAATGCTCTCAAGATATTACTGTTAACAGGCGTTCGCACTGGCGAATTAAGAGTCGCCAAATGGAATGAATTTGACTTCGAAAGCTCATTATGGACTATCCCTGCTACTAACACCAAAACTGGCATAACTATGCAAGTTCATTTAACAAACATGGTTAAATCACTTTTTATAGAATTATATAATTGCAGCATGGGTAATTATGTCCTAAGTGGCACAGACGGTCAAAGCCCACTTTCTGACCGCGCCCTACCGAAAGCTGTAATCCGCTTACAAGAAAGAATTGGTATTAGTAAATGGACAGCCCATAACCTTCGCAGAACCTTTGCTACCCAGCTGGGAGAAACCCTGCGCATTGACCCTGTTGTTATTGAAAAATGTTTAGGACATAAAATGCCCAAAATAATGGCGACTTATAACAAAAATTAAATGCTGCCAGAACGTAAAGAAGCCCTGGATAAATGGGCAAAATATATTGAAAAACTAGTCAATGCCGAAGACAAAAGTTACCATACATCCATTATTGAAAAGGATGTACTCTATGAATATTGATCAACTAAGGCAACTTGTTAAGAAAGGCGAATCAGATCATTTAGAATTCAAAATCTCTACCAGCCAACTGAAATCCGCATTTGAAACAGCATGTGCTTTCCTATTCGTAAGAGGATCCGAAACTCTCAGGCGCATTCTTTAGTGCTTCTAATCGAAATGACCTCCATATTTTCCAATCTTCCTGCATTAGCTTTTTTAACTTCATAAACTGATTTCCATCACTGTTATAGGATGAGATTTGAACTTATCCATACTAATTTCTTTTTATCCAAGGCATCTATAATACTCAAGTATGGTATAGTCGAGGGCAAATAAGTAAAGGTTTTCAAAATCAAATTCTTTTCAAATAATTAAATATTCTTTTATTATTCTTTTTCAAATGCAGGATAAAATTCGAGAAATGAAGTTTCACGCCAACAATGTTTTAATTTGGCTAACATGGCCAGAGCCATTTCTCGTAAATAAGGTAAATGCTGATGAACACTGCTACTCCCTATAAATGCTTGCAATCTCGATAAAACCCTAGGTCTAACCCAGTTGTCTTCTGCATTCCATAAGGAGTCCTTCGGTACAGGACCTGAAGGTCCAATTCTGTCTTTTTCCCAAGCTGAATTAATAAAAGGTATCGTTTGCTGTAAAAGCCAAAAACCGCAGGCATAAGTATAAGCTTGATTATATTGTTTATCATCAGCTGCTGCCGGAATAGTTTGCTTTAGTTCCTCCCTATAAATGTGTTCCATATGCCCAATAACATCTGTAGGAATCGCTTTAGCACACCAACATGTTGGCATACTCATTCGCAAATAAGTCTCATCTAACAAAGCATTACGTACGAAGCACCATTCAAAATCAATAAGCTGCAAATCTTTATTTTCTGCATGATCAAATACATTATCAGGACAAATATCCCCATGAGTCAGCACCGTAAAAGATCCAGGCTTTATTACATATTCAATTAAAGATTTAGCTTCTTCAATGCAGTCTAGAGTTAAAATTAAGCCTAAGTTTTTATTTGCCAAATCTAGTTTCGGCAATAAATCAGTAAATATGCAATTAATTTCATCCTCAACAGTTTCCGCTTCCAGATGAATCAAGTTCAAAATTTGTTTATAAAGCCCGATATTGCCAAAACTTGCTGCATGAAAACTACCCAAGGCTTTCATAAAACGGGTTAATGCAGCAATAGCTTTTTTGCGATCAGCTCCAGTAAGTGAATCAACTAAACTAACATGCTGAATTCCTAAATCTTCAATTAGAATAAAACGATGCTCTTTATTTCCACCATAAAATTTTGGGACGTTATGCCTGTTTTGCTTAACCTCAGAGGCAAACTCAAGGCCTGCCCAATCCCTTGCAAATCGTGCATAAACTTCCTCATCATCAGCATCAGTGTCTTCTCGGAGAGACTGCTTTAAAATAATACTTTTAGGAATTTCTTTCGCTTGGCTTGATAAAAATAGTCTTACTATGCAATTTCTACGTTCAGGCTCACTTAAAAACTGAGTGGAAATTATCTTAACCTCTGCAGCAAATTTCTTATTTAATAGATAGGTAATTTTATCAAGAAGATTAGAATTAAGAATTCGTTGTTCATTTAGGGGGCTGACTGTCATCTTTTAAACCTTAGAATCCGCAATCAATATTCATTATATCCGGCGGTATCCGCCATTGTATTAGCAACATCAGTTTATTCAAACTAATAATAGGTTTATGCGTCAGTAATTAATATGTGCAGATTTTTTGAATAACTTTGCCAACAATGGCTATTTCCATATATTCAACCACTTTAATATTTGGCCAATCATCATTTAAAGTCAAAAACTCATCTGCGAATCGCACAACAACTTGTTGGTAGACAAAGCGTAGAAATTTGCTTTTGGGACTCCATTTTTCCATGGTTACATCCTTACAACTTATTTTTTAGAACGCAATTTTTGGTGTATCTCGAGGATCACGCCCACAACAGTGTATAAATTATCATCATAAACTTCTACAGGTAATTTGGGGTTGATGGGATACAAATAGCGCTCATTTCCCTCTATTATTAGCAAAAGAGATTTATATACTTTTAATCCTCCTAATAGGAGCATAACTTTACAATCAAAAGCTAAAATATTTATCTCACAATATTATAGATTATATTAAATCCTAAATTACTTTCATATTGCTTAAGCTTCCTAACTGTGCTTACGCTTGCTTACCTTCAATTTAAATGCTTTAGTATGAAATTGCTATTAACTCGATTAATGAGCTAGTACACTAATTTTTATTTTTAATGAATAAGCTTATGGGCAACTCAAAATCATTTTATAATCTAGAAACATTGGGCGGAATTTTACTTTTTATCGCTGCGGTCATAGCAATTTTAATCGCTAACTCACCATTTCGATCTATCTATGAGCATATATTACAAGTTAATGGTGCGGTGAGTATAGGAACATTTTCTATTAGAAAGCCTTTATTATTGTGGATTAATGATGGCTTAATGGCCATTTATTTTATGTTAATTGGCCTTGAGATTAAACGAGAAATTAAGCGAGGCGTATTAAGCGATAAACGTAATCTCGTTGTCCCTGTTATCACGGCGTTAAGTGGATTATTACTGCCTGCTGCTATCTTTGCCTACTTTAATGCGCATAACTCGATTTTCTTACATGGCTGGGCAATACCTACAGCCACTGATATTGCTTTTACTTTAGGAATTGTTTCTTTATTAGGTTCTCGTGTACCGCTTTCATTAAAGATTCTACTGACAGCCATCGCTATTTTTGATGATATTGCAGCTATTGTTATTATTGCTATTTTTTATACGAACAAATTATCCTTGGTTTCGCTGTCCTTTGCATTGTTATTTACTTTAATTTTAATGGGCTTAAATTATTTTAAATACCGTCGTATATCGTTATTCATGGTTGTTGGGGTTGCGCTATGGATTGCAGTTTTAAAATCAGGGGTTCATGCAACATTAGCAGGCATAGTGATTGCTATGACAATTCCAGATGAGGGCAAAAGATCGATGCTTACTCGTCTTGAAAATAGTTTGCATCCTTGGATTGTTTTTTTAATTCTACCTCTGTTTGCTTTCGCTAATGCAGGTGTGAGTTTTATTGGTCTTGATAGGGCTATGTTTATGCATCCTATTGTTTTAGGAATAGCCTTAGGTTTATTTGTTGGCAAGCAAGTTGGTATTTTCTTATCGTTAGGTTATTTTGTTAAGTTTAAAGAGTTGCTTAAGTCAGACTATGTTACCCTTCGTCAAGTGTATGGGATTGCGTTAATTTGTGGTGTAGGTTTTACGATGAGTTTATTTATTGGCTCCTTAGCTTACCAGGATCATAGTTTGTATTTGATGCCTATGGTAAAAATTGGTGTTGTTTTTGGTTCTCTAATGGCGGGAAGTATAGGTTTTCTTGTCTTAAGAAGCGCAAGGCCTTTGTAAACTTCGTTTATTTTCTAAATTGCTCTAAGTAATTAATTTTAGCTTTATAAAGGGCTGTGAGAGACTGATTAGGCTTTACCGGTAAAACACTCAACTTACCATTTGTTTCTAAAATTACCGCTTTGACTCCTTCTAAGTCACTGATGCCAAATGCCCTTATTTCACCTAAAATATCTTCTTCACTAATCCTGACAGACTGCATGGCTTCCTTAATAAATTCACCATCAAAGAATAATAGCGTGGGATCAGATTTAACCCAAGTACGTATTTTTTTAAACCGTGTGGTGATATAAGAGATTAAGCTTTGTAAAAGTACTAAGCAAAACAAAGCTAAAATACCTTGCGTAATACTGACCGTGTTCGACAAAATTGAAGACGCTAATGCCGAGCCAAGTGACACAGTTATTATGAAATCATAAATGTTTAATTTAGATAAAACTCGTTTACCAGCTAAACGAACAAAAAAAACTAGCGCGGTAAAATTAATAAGTGCTGCTAAAATTGTTTTGTAGAAAACACTCCAATTCGCTAACCACATAGATATCCTTTTATAAAAGTTGTTAGACTCCACAGACAAGCCTAAGCTAGATTAAAATGGCGTTAGGTATTATTCTAAGTAGTGCTGCTGTTCTATTTCTATCTTATCTTTTATTCTAATTAACCTAAGTTAAAGGAATAACGTTGAACAAGCAAAAATTTATTTATCATTCAGCTCCCTTATTTTTTTTGTTCCTTCTTTTTACGGCATCTTCTTTTGGCCAAGAAAATTCGTTACCCAATTCAGCGCAGGATATCGTTGCAAAGCCTGCAGAAGAGATTACCAAAGTAGATGTAAAGCCTCTAGCGCGTGATAATGAAATTAAAACGCGGCTTGAAGCAATACTTAAAGCAACTACTTGGTATATTCAGCCAAAAGTAAGTGTGAATGATGGTGTTGTTTTTCTAGAGGGAGGTGCTACAACAGCTGATCACCGGAAGTGGGCTGAGAACCTTGCCCGAAAGACACAGGATGTTGTTGCAGTCGTTAATCAAATGGAAATTGTTGACCCGTCTATAGGGGATATTCAGAAGCAAATTAGCGCTGGTTTACAAGAACAATGGCGCCAGTTTTTACGAGCGCTACCTTTCTTTGTTTTTGCTTTATTGATTATGGCAATTGCTTGGGCTGTTGCTCATTTTATTGCAAAACTTATTCGTAAATCCTTGCATTTTCGAGGTATACATCCACTCTTAGCGGATGTTGCTGCACGTGCTGTCGCGTTCTTAGGCCTCATAATAGGGCTTTATCTAATTTTACAACTTTTCGGTTTAACAACCATTGCACTTACCCTAATTGGCGGTACAGGCGTTATTGGTATTGTATTAGGTATCGCATTTAAAAATATTACTGAGAATCTTTTGGCAAGTATTTTACTTAGCATACAAAAACCATTTAACAATAATGATTTAATTGAAGTGGCAGGCATTACTGGTTATGTACAAGGGCTGACAATTCGCGCGACGCTACTAGTAACGGAAGATGGCCATCAAGTACAAATTCCTAACTCTACAGTTTATCAAAGCAATATTACGAATTTTACTAAAAATCCTAAACGCCGTGAAAGCTTCTTAATTGCAATTAGCTGTCATGAAACAATCTCGTTAGCCCAAGAGGTAGCTCTGTTAACGTTAGATAAACATTCTGCTGTTTTAAAGGAGCCTGAGCCATTGGTATTAGTCGATAGTTTTGTAGCTGGTATAATCAATATACGTATATATTTTTGGCTAAACAGCCAAAAATATAATTGGGAAAAGGTTAAATCGTCAGCTATTCGTTTAATAAAACGCGCCTTTCAAGAGGCTAATATTTCCATGCCAGGGCCAGGCGTGAATTTAAATATTGCTAAAGGTTCGTCGATTAAAGTTCAAGCTATTAAAGATTCAGTAGTCTCTCATAAAGAGAAGGGGCCCAAGATAAAAGAAGAAGAGACGATTGCAACGCATGCTGAAGGGGAACTTCGTAGTGAAGCGGCTGAAATGCAAAAGCAAGTTCGTCAGCATAAAGCCGTTGATAAGGAACAGAACCTCTTATCTAATAATGGGAGCAATGGAAAAAAGGAAAAAGCAGCACTTCAAGAAGAACGATAACTTCTTTAAATAGCTATTCGTTATGATGGCTCTATTAAGCTATAAGCTAAAATATTTTTGATACAGAAGTTGTATCTCTTTAGCATCCTGTACACTCTGGCTAGAAACAGCAGCATCTTTAAACACGGTAGCATGGCTTATAAGTATAGTTTTATGCTTTCCACAAGAAATATGCGTATAAACGTTATGGATTATCTTTAACATATGCATGGTTGCGTTCCTATCTTTGCATATATATGAGCGTGTTCGGCAAAAAATTAGGTCGCAAAATTCATCAAAATAGATAGGGTGAGCAATGATTCTTAACTTATTGTGTTTATCATAACGATAGCTAGAGGGTGGTTTCATTTTTGATACTTTTTGCAACATAAGCTGTAGCCAATTCATACAAGTCATAGCAGTGAAAGGATCGTTCATACTAGGCGATAAGGCACGAGCAATAATTTCAACCATTTCATTCACCAAAAAGAGAATATCTTGTTCCTGATTACGCTCATGCCCAAAGACAAACACCTGCGTACACGCTTGTTTAAGAGAGTCAGGGATGCTGCCTGAAAAGTAAATGGTAAGCAGCGCATCATCTTCAGTAATATAATCACCGGGCTTTGCTTCAACTTTAATAATGAAATCATGTTTACAAGCAATTTTTAATAAAGAGTTACCATCTAAAATACGAATATAACCATGTTGTGTTGCACAAATGGTATGTTTAAATTTTCCTAATAGTGAAGAGTTAGATTCTATACAAGAGCCGCCTTTTCCAATATGGGTAGGAAATAGGCAGTCAATTTGTCGATTTAATTCTTCACCTACTTTACCAATGACATTGGACATATTAATACTTTCTGGAATGTGATGAATAAAATAAATAAGGACACCTACGCTACATAGAGTCAAAACGATAGCAACAAGTAATGAAATTTGAGGTAAGAAAGGCTTTGTTGTACCCATGGCGCTAGCGCCACTTTCGTTAAGATTAAAAAGAGCGAGAAGTATAAACAAACAAAAAAGAAAGGTTGCAATGAATGTACCTAATGTTATTTGATTTGAGCGATCCCGCATAAAATTTGATATAAGTCGAGGTCCAATTTGGCTTGCTGCAAATGAAACAGCTACAATGGTCATAGAAAAAATAACGCCTGCTACGGTTATCATTGATGTAGCAATCGTTGATAAGATAGCACTTGCTCTATCAGGTTTACTTGTCTGAAACCAACCAAGATTAACAAGCCACTGAGGAACAAATGTTTGATCAAGATATACAGTAAAAATAGAAAGTAAAAGTGATGCAATCGCCATGACTAGCGGTATATACCAGTAACTCGCATGCATCCTTGCTAAGAGGTTTAAGAATCTTGCGCCCACTCAATTCATTCCTTTGTTATTTTAATGTAAGTTAAGTGCACTATAGCTGAAGGCTTTCTTTACTAAGATGATATCCTCTATCATTTTAGCACTTAAAGACACCAACTTAACACGGCTTCCACTTTAATAATTTTTAACTAATCAAAGCCAATCTCTTGCCTTTAATCTTCATTTAGATAAGTTTGTTTAACGACTACACTTATGACAGCGAGTAAGGGTGTGGCAAGGGTTAGGCCTAAGATGCCGACTAGTACCGACATAATAAGTTGCATAAAAACAATCAAGGCAGGCGGTAATGAGATTGATTTTTGTTGAATAAATGGCGTGATTAAATAACTTTCAATCGTTTGAATCGCTAAATATAAAAGTGCAGCGTAAAGCGCAAACATTGGACTCTTAAGTAATGCGAGTAATATAGCCGGGATAGCAGCAATGATAGGGCCGATATTAGGGATAAAAGAAAGAAGAGCGGCTAAAAGAGCGAGAGTAAACGCGAGCGGAATATCTAAAAGCCAGAGTCCGACCCAAGTTAGTAAGCCAATAATAAGCATAGAGAAAGCTTTACCAGCTAGCCAAAGTTGTAAAGTCTCCGTTGTATCATTTAATATCTCTTTTACCTTATGCTGCCTTTGTTTTGGAAATAAATTAACTAGACCAGTCGTATAAATCTCAGGTTGATAAGCTAAAGCAATACCAAAAAACAAAATAACAAAAATATTTCCGATAAAACCGAATGTGCTTGTAAAGATCCCACCTAATTTAGTAGGAATATCCTGCACCTTAGCTAGCGTATTTGGTATACTTATTCCTTGAGAGTTACCTATACTAGTTTTTCCATTTACAAACGTTAGAAATTCATTACTAAATTTATTCCAAGCGTCGGGTAAATCGGTATAGAGTTGTGACATTTGGTTACTAACAGCTGGAGCAACAATGAGGCCAGTACCGATGAATATTAGAGTTAAAGTAATGAGCACCATAGTTAGCGCTAAATAATTAGGTATACTGCTATACCTGCGAATTAATTGGCTTAACGATCTAATAATAATCGCAAATAAAATTCCAGCAAATGCTAAAAGAAAAATATCAATCGTATACCAAACCAGCGCTATTAAGATAACTGTAGCTAATAAGAGGTAAAGATGAGGCACTATCTTACTGGCTATTTCATTTTTTGGCATATATCTTTCCTTAAACTGGCCAATAAAATCCTTTAATTTGCTAAAACTAGCTTAGTCATTATAGAGATAAAGATTCATACAATGCTAATTAAGTAATATTCGTTTTAATTATTTTCTAATTTCTATTCAGTCAAAATATAGTGTATTCAAGCAGTTTTTATTATGAAATGTACTTAAAAAATATATTTTTAAGAAGAAGTAAGGTAGGCCTTAGTTAATGAAGAAAGATCCAATAATCCAAATTGTTAAAATAACCCAAATTATTATTTTATTTTTAAAAAGTGTACCTATAAGTGTACTTAAAAAGAATTTTTATAATAAAAGCGTTAAGATTTTTTATCGTAACTTATTGATTTAAAAATGATTTTCTTGGTCGGGACGGAAGGATTTGAACCTTCGACCACTAGCACCCCATGCTAGTACGCTACCAGGCTGCGCTACGCCCCGACTCGGTTGTGAAGAATAGCTTGTTTTTATAGGAATAACAAGCTGTTCTTTAGTAAATAATATGAACTAGATTTGGAAGTGTTTAGTAAATTCAAAATCTGTTAATTGCAAATTATTGCCACTACAAGTTGGGCTTGCCCACTTATCAGCGCAAGGTTTATCCCGAGCAATTGACCACATTGACAATAGGCCTAATTCCTTCTCTTTTGCAAATTGAGCTAATCTATCAGCATTTTGCAGTGTAAATTGCTCAACATTAACATCATTCACACCTATCATGGTTGTCACTTCAACTAAATGCCAAATATCTATATCAGCTTGAGCTGGGTAAAGTGTTTTTAAATAATCATGCAATGCTGTAGCTGCTTGGATTGCATACTCCCCCATATCACCTGCATAAGCCGGCCCATAATCCATAGCCATAATATTGACATGAAAGTTGATTCCTGCGCTTTTGGCTGCTTCAACAATTGATTTACCCGTTGAAGTAAGGCCTTCTGGCATAACAGGTAGAGTAAAGCTTAATTGAATTTTGGGATTTTGTTGGTGAAATACCTGTAAAGCTTGCATTAACTTAGATACATTTGCTGTGCCATTTTCAATATCAAAATCTAGTGCCTTAGCTTTATAAATTTTAACGGTATCATTAAATAAAGTGATAAGCTGCTCTTTATTGCAATTTAAAGAGATATCATTACCACTTGCTCCACCAAAAGATACAGCTACAGCGATATTGTTTTCAGCCAATTTATCAGTTAGATGCTTTCCCCATTGATTAGCAACACTATAAGTTGCTTGTCCGCCCCAAGCAGGTTGGCAGGAACCGCTGTCAGTGATAAAGGCTAGACGATAAGATTTAATCCCTTGATTTAAAGCTATAGTGGTTAAATCCATGGGTTCCATATCTTCATATTGAGAGTCCCAACGAGTATTAATTGTTATATCAGCATAGGGGCTAAAAGTAGTTGAAGCCGTACCTGCTGCAAAGCTAGGTGTTTGGATAACAAAAAAAGTGCAAAATGCAATAATCAATTTTTTCATAATATTAGGTTTAATATTGAACAGGACGACAATTGTAGATCAACCAAATTAATAAATTAACAATTTAACGGAATTATTACCACTAAAAGTATTTTTTTTGAACAAAAAAGATAAAAACGAATTAGATTATTAGTTTAAAGCATTAAGCTTGATTCTATATCTTCTTTTCTGGAGGAAATAAATAGTCTGATAAATTTACAGTTGTTTAACTTAGTTGTTAGCAAGTTAGTCTTAAATTAATAAATTGGCCTATTTAGTTATTTAATTTTTGCATCACTTTGATTTGAGTCTTCATCAATAGAATGCTCTACGTCTGTAATTTGATAATCGGGAACGTTATTACATAAAGGATTATCCTCATCAATGCCAAAAAATTTTTTTTGAGTTAAATCGTTAGTGGTTGCCTCAAGAGCAAGTTCATTTTTTATTTTCTCCGCTAACTCAGTGGCCCCCTCCATTGGTCTTAGTGGATCTATGGTCAATTTACGTAATTTTAAATTGGGTGAATCTGGCTGATTTGATTTATTACTTTTATCATTTTTTTTCAATGGATTACTTATATCTTTACTTACTTCTTTTTTATTTTCACCTTCTGTCATAATCAATACCTTAATTAGCAATTTTTATAATTATAATACCTATTGCAAAAAATTAGAACAATTTTCCTGCTAATGTACTTAATTCTCATCAATTAATGAAAGAAATAGGAAATCTATTTATTCTTTAGAAGACAAATTAGAGGAAAAAAACTTGTCTGATTCGGTAATAATTTTCGTACTTATTTAGTTATTTCAATGAACCGTTATCGCCCATTGAAATAACTTAATAATTTAAAATTTAGCTAATTAAACGCATTAATGCCTGTTACATGACGACCCAATACTAAAGTATGGACATTATCTGTCCCTTCATATGTAAAGACTGATTCTAAATTTAGCATATGGCGAATGACATGATATTCAAGACTAATCCCATTACCGCCTAGAAGGTTACGACATTTACGAGCAATATTTAATGCTTCACGGCAGCCATTTCGCTTAGCTAAAGATATCATAACAGGGGTTTCACGCCCTTGATCTTTTAATCTTCCAACTTGTAAATTTAAACACTGAGCTTTAATAATTTCGCTATACATTTGTGCTAATTCAGCTTGGACTAATTGAAAGGAGGCAAGTGGCTTATTAAATTGCTTACGCTCTAATAAATAATCCCTCGTAATATCAAAGCAAGCCATAGCAGCACCTATAGCTCCCCACGCAATACCATAACGAGCCTGGCTTAAACAGCTTAATGCCGCGCCTAAGCCTTTTACAGTGCCAACTAACAGATTTTCGTCTGGGACAAAAACATCTTCAAAAACAAGCTCACCTGTTATAGACGCTCGTAAAGACATTTTGTGTTTAATTTCAGGCCGACTAAACCCTTTAAAATCTTTCTCAACAATAAAGCCACGAATGCCTTCGTCAGTTTTAGCCCAAACAATAGCAATATCAGCAATAGGTGCGTTAGTAATCCACATTTTAGCGCCGTTTAACTGCCAACCGCCCGCTACTTTTTTAGCATAAGTACGCATACTTCCTGGATCTGATCCGGAATCAGGTTCGGTTAGACCAAAACAACCTATGATTTCACCGGCAGCCATCGCCGGTAAAAACCGCTGTTTTTGCTCTTCATTACCATAACGAAAAATAGGATACATACATAAAGAACTTTGTACAGACACAAAGCTACGCAAACCACTGTCCCCTCGCTCAAGTTCCTGACAAACTAAACCATAAGAAATATAGGAAGCACCTGCACCACCATACTCTACAGGTAAGGTTAAACCCAGCAAACCTAAATCAGCCGACTTTTGAATAAGTTCTTTTGGAAATTCACCATGCTCAAAAGCTTCTGCCATTAAAGGTATAACATCGTTATTTACAAAGCGGGTTACGCTTTCTCTAATTAATCGCTCATCATCTTGTAATTGTTCATCAAGAAACAACAGATCGTCCACGCTTTTTCTCCCCGTTAATAGAGTGTAATGCTAATAATGCCGCAATAATAGAATCACGGCTTGGTAATAAATATTGCCAAGCATTGCCTAATGGAATAAAGCAGTCTTCACCTGTTATACGCTTTATTTTTAAATTGGGCGCTGCCTGCTCAAGTAAGAAAGTTATTAATCCTTCGCTTATAGAAGCACTACGTCTTCCCTCATCCACAATGAGAATCCTTTTAGCGTTCTTTATTTCGCGTAAAATAGCTTCTACAGGTAAGGGGCTTAACCAGCGCAAATCAACTACTTTGACTGCAATATTATGTTCCTCTTTTAAAATCTTTACTGCCTGTAAAGATAAATAAAACCCATTAGCGTAACTAAGAATAACTGTCTCTCCTTCACCTGCAACGCCAACCTCACCAAACTCAATGGTTTGGTCTGGAGCAGGATATTCAAACAACCAGCCATTATCACCTGGTGTATGTAAGTCCTTTGTCATATATAAGGCAATAGGTTCTAAAAAGACAACAACCCGCCCTTGCTCATGAGCTAAACGTAAACAAGTACGCAACATTTTTGCTGCGTCAGGCCCATTAGATGGGCAAGCAACGATAACACCAGGTAAATCCCTTAATACAGCAATTGAATTATCATTATGAAAATGGCCGCCAAAACCCTTTTGGTAAGCAAGGGACGCTATACGAATAACCATAGGATTCTGATATTGCCCTGACGAGAAGAATGATAAAGTTGCTGCTTCACCTCGTAATTGATCTTCTGCGTTATGTAAATAAGCTAAAAATTGAATTTCAGGCACTGGCAAAAAACCATTATGAGCAAGCCCAATAGCACTACCTAGAATTGTTGTTTCATCAAGAAGCGTATCAAAGACACGACGTTGGCTAAAGCGTTTCTGCAAATCAGCTGTAACGCGATAGACACCACCTTTTTTCCCAACATCTTCTCCAAAAATAAGCATGTTTGGATACTGCAACATTAAATCTGTTAAAGCAAAATTAATATGTTGTGATAAATTACGCTTAATTCCTAATTGGTTATAAGCGCTACCAAATACCTCTTTACGTCGCTCTGCGGCTGGCAGTGGATAACTATTTTGCTTTTGAGCTTTGGGTATAATGGAGCTCATAATTTCATGAGCGCTACTTAATTTAGGCAAGCGTACGACTTCTAACGCTTTTGCTTCAATCAAAGAGCGATTAGTTTGATAAAGCTCAATTATTGATTCAAAACTCATAAATCCTTCTTCATAAAGCATTCTAGCCGTATGAAGTAAAGGATCGTTAGCTTCTGTTGCGTCAATTTCGGCTTGCTGCAAGTATTGTGATTCAATATCAGAGCCAGCATGTCCTAATAATCTTACGCATTTTAGATGCAAAAATACGGGCTGCTTTTTTAACCGAGCAAGATTTTGTGCTTGTATTGATTTAAGATATATGTCGGCAATATTTAAGCCATCACAAGCAAGATAATGTATCCCTGGCCTTTGTTTGATTGAAGATTCAATCCAAGCGGTGGGTGTAGGAACAGAAATACCAATCCCATTGTCTTCACAAATAAAGACTAAAGGTAGAGGATAATTTTGTGCGGCAAGCCAAGAACAGGCATTGAATGTAGTTTGCGATGATGCATGATTAGTTGAGGCATCACCAAAGGAACATAAAATAACCGAATCTGCTACAAGTTTACTATTAATTTTTAACTCTTTTGCCCGTGTAATTGATACTGCAGCACCTAAGGCTTTCGGTAAATGAGAAGCAATGGTTGATGTTTGGGGAGGAATAGTTAATGCCACGCTACCAAATACTTTATGACGCCCTCCAGAGATAGGATCATGCGCAGAAGCCACGAGTGATAATAAAATATCACTAACGCCATCACAACTTGCAACTTGCTTTGCGCGTTGAAGATAAAAAGCACCGCTGCGGTAATGTAAAAATGCCATGTCTGTATGGCGAAAAGCATAAGCAACAGCAGCATTTCCTTCATGCCCACTGCTACCAATGGTATAAAATGATAACCCTTTTTCTTTAAGTTCTCGTGCAATGATATCAAGTAGTCGCGACTTAATTTGTGAATCAAAAATATCAATGACAACTTTTTTATCTAGTTTTGTTGATAGCAGAGTAGTATTACTTCGGGGACTAGGGAAATTACCTTCCTTAACACGTTTAATAAATTGCTCATCAACTACACTTGCTCTATCTAACATATTTACACCCTGTAGTTTAATTTTTCCAAAATATATTTGCTTTGCAGAGCTTATAACATACACTTTTTAAGCCAAATTTAATTTTGAAAAAATCAATCCTTTATATTCTTACCTTAACAACTTGCGATAATACTGAAACAATTTTTAAACCTAATTAGCTGTTGATGTTAATCGGGTGTCAGTATAGTTAAAGGAGTTTACCTGTGACAAGTAAATTTAATATTTGTTATTAAGTGGTTATATAATTGGCATGTTTTAAGCAGTTCACCTACAATTTAAACAAAGGATTAGTAAGGATTATTTATGAAATGGATAGCATTATTCCCAATTATATTGTTAACTGCTTGTGGTTATTATAATTCTGAAGTAGTTGATTATAAAGAAGTTGTAGTAACGCCCCCGCCTTACGAGTCAGTAACATATGTGGATGAAGAACCACTCAATGTGACAACAACAGAAATTAGCTATTATTAGCGTTATAAGTCTTAAATTTAGCAACTTATATTAAATAATAGGCAAAATTGTCAAAATATTTTTCAAAAAATATATGACTATTTTGTCTATTTTTTTTTGCCATATAACTTAAAATTTTTTAATTATATATTGACATATATGTCCTGTATGTTAAGTTATTTATTGACACTTATTGTTGTCTAAAAATGTCAATATATATTTGACAATAGGTGTCTATTAATAAATTAATTTAAGGAGATTAATATGACTGGAACAACACAAGGTGGTAAACAAGCAGCAGCAAGCCGTGGACATAAATCTCTAAGTGCCGCGGGAAAAAAAGGCGGA
This sequence comes from Legionella busanensis, assembly GCF_900461525.1. Classification (NCBI taxonomy): domain Bacteria; kingdom Pseudomonadati; phylum Pseudomonadota; class Gammaproteobacteria; order Legionellales; family Legionellaceae; genus Legionella; species Legionella busanensis. Next base: position 3,088,979 of record NZ_UGOD01000001.1, read on the forward strand.
GAGCATCGACAAGCATCGAAAACACGCGGCCACAGTAGCTCAAGCCAAGCTAGTAAGAAAAGTGATGGCCGCAGTAGAAAAGATAGCAACTCAGAATAAACAAATTTAATTAGCTTTAAAAGCCCTTCCATAGCGGTGGAAGAGTTTTCATTTTATACTTCAAGCGCTGTGTTTACAATAGATGTGAATTTCAAACTACTGTTTAAATTAATTAAATATTTAAAGTTAGTTTATTAATAAAATCTTAAAGCCTATCAAATTTTAAAATACTGTCTAAGAAAAACATTTATTGCTTTTAATACTGCTCGCTTATCATGATTTATGGGTGAATGTCCTGCATAAGGTAATTTGATATCAGTAAAGTCTGATAGTAATGCTTTTACCTGCATTACTTCATGATCCTCAACTAAGCTGCCAATCTTAGGGTTACCTCGAATAATTAGAAGAGGACATTTTATTTTAGGAAATAATTCATCAATACTATATTGATGAAACGTGGCCTCAAAATCATTAATCATGGCGTGTAACATGTCGGGATCGCATTGAGCTAAGCTCTCAGGAATATGTATATTATTAAAGGAAGAAATATTTAAAAGACGGCTAACTTTTAGCCATTGGATTAAATGGTTAGCAAATTCACCTTGCTCTGTTATAAGCCTTTTCAATGCAGCTGTTGTTAGCGGTGCATCAAGCATAATTAATGCCCGGACAAGTTTAGGATAATGAGCAGCAGTCATTAAGCCAATCATTCCGCCTAAAGAGTGTCCTAAAATAATCGAGGGCTCTTTAATGTATTCTTTTATAAAACAATGTGTATCTAATAAATAATCTTGTAATTTATAAGCGCCAGGTACATGCTTAGACTTACCGTGGCCACGAAAGTCAATCGCTAAAACATATAAATAATGTACAAGCTCTTCAATGATGGGCTTAAAAACTTGCCAATTTTTGGTTGCTCCATGAAGTAGTAAAATGGGTAAACCATGCTTTGGCCCTTCCATCACATTAAGTTCAATATCTTTATACTGAAATCGCTGTTCTTTCATTAAAATTCCTACATAATCTCTTTATTCAATATAGTAGAAAGCTCAGATAAAGTTAATTTTTAAGATTAAAATAAATAGTTTATTAAAGTTCCACTAGTGAATTTGAGCGTTTAGATAGCAGAATTTGCTATTCAATCAATGATAAAAAAGCTTTATCTAATGAGCTTAATTTTTTTTAAAACCAATCAAACTATTGACAGAGATGGCCTAGTTTACATAACATGCCTACGCTGTAAATTAAATGCTCACAGCTTCATGTATGGAAGTAAATATAAGGAGTTTTTGTAATGAAGTTTTCAAAATTAGTTTTAGCTCTTCCCCTATTAGTATCTCAATCTGTATTTGCCTTAACATCTGACCAGCCAGTTGCTTGTCCTAGTATTAAAGCCCTTTCTGCTGTAGGCGTCAGTGATGCTGAGTTTGTAGAGGAAGGTAGTTTATGGGTAACTTACCGTCCGAGCAATAGCTTTGAAACAGCTGACAAATGGACGTTAGTTGTTATGCCTATTGAAGCTAAAACCGCTTCTGAAGCAGTTAGTAAAGCAAATAAATCATTACCAAGCCTAGCTTTGTTTGAAGGCCCAAGTGAAGAAGATGGTATGTGGGGTTGTTTATACACAAATAATGATTTTTCTTTAATGGCTATTGCCGTAACGCCTCCCTTATTTGGTAACTGGAAAGCGTTAGCTCATAAGTTTAATGTAAAAATTACTCATTAAAATCATAAATAGATATCTGCTAAGTTAGTAACTTAAGCAGGTATCTATCTTCTTAGTTTCTTAACCCTCTACATTAGTCTTTAAATTCTAAACGTAGTTTTTAGTAATCCTAATCCTATGAAAGTAAACATAAGGAATATTCGCAATGAAATTTTCAAAATTAGTTTTAGCTCTTCCCCTATTAGTATCTCAATCTATATTTGCCTTAACATCTGATAAGCCTGATACTTGCCCTTCTCCAAAAGCTCTTGCTTTGGTAGGTGTAAGTAATGCTGAGACTATCGACGATGGTCATTTATGGCTAACTTACCGTCCAAGCAATAGTTTTGAAACAACAAATAAATGGACTCTAGTGATTGCTCCTATAGAAGCTAAAAGTGCCTCGGAAGCTATCAGCAAAGTGAATAAATCGATATCAAACTTAGCCTTACTAGAAGGTCCTGAAGAAGAAGATGGTATGTGGGGCTGCATATATTCTAATAGCGATAATTCTTTAATGGCTATCACTATAACGCCTCCCGTATTTATCGGCTGGAAAAATTTAACACATAAATTTAATGTGAAAATTAGTCATTAAAATTTAAAATTAGTTATTTTGCCTTAAATAAGGTGAGTTATTAGTTGAATTAACGACTCACCTTATTAGCAATGGAAATAAATAGAAGGAATTCTTTTCAATGAAATTTTTATCTTTAGTTCTCGCTTTTCCTCTTCTAATTTCTCAATCTGCATTTGCCCTAACTATAGATAAACCAAATGCTTGCCCAACGATTGAGGCGCTTTCTGCCATAGGCGTCAGCAATGCCGAAGAATATATTAAATCTGCATGGATAACTTATCGCCCAAGTAGTAGTTTTGGAACAGCCAATGACTGGAGCTTCGTTGTGTTTATTATAGAAGCTAATAGTGCTGCTGAAGCTATCGCCAAAACGAACAGTAGCTTACCTTCCTTATCTTTGGTAGAAGGCCCTGTTGAGACAAAATATAAAGAGTGGACTTGCATATATGCTAACAATGATCAGTCTTTAATGGCATTTGCAGTAACACCACCGGTAGATTTTGGTAACTGGAAATCCTTTATTCATAAATTTAATTTAAAAACTACTCATTAAAATTTTGAATGTGATGCCTGCTTTAATTTGCTTTTAATTGGCTAACAGCCAACTCTATTAGTTTAAACAGGCATCTCTATTATTCAACTTGCTGCTTCACGAATTGTCCATATCCGTTGTGTCTTAGGTGGCAATAATGTTGATTCAACCCATAAAAAGAAGTTTTTGCTGTGCATAGCCGGCATTGATTTAGAAGCTAATGCCACAGAGAAAGGATATCTTTTGCGGGCTGCTTGTAAAACAGCTAATACATGTCCAATGTCAACCTGCTTGTCTTGCAAGACCAATTCATTATTCCGATAAATTACTGTTACAGGCTGCCCTCTAAGAGCTTGTTTTATGACTGTCTCAAGGCGCCGCCATTTTGCTTGTTTTCCTCGTTGCTGCTCTGCTTGAGTTGGGTTTTGTTGAAATTTAAACCTAGTATTTGGCATAAGCATAGTAGACCAAGTACTATTAGTTGGTTTTTGTTGTAAAAAGTAAGTACATAAAGCATCTACTAAATAGCGATACTTGCCAGAAACAGCCGGACTTGTACCACGTCGGGTATTAACATAAATAGCAAAAGCGAGCGTATGCGCATTTGCTGTATATAAGTATCCTGACAAACTAATTATTCCACGCATCGTTCCCGTTTTAGCGCGGACTAAGTCCTGTTGATTCGGCTTTTTAAAACGTTTTTGTAACGTTCCATCTCGCCCAGAAACAGGTAAAGCGGCTATATATTCATAAGCTAATGGGAAGCGAGCAAATAGAAAACGAAGTAAGTTAACTGTTTGATTAGGTGTAAGCAAATCATAACGTGATAAACCTGAGCCATCGGTTAAAACAGCCTGCTTTAGAGCAATTCCGGTTTGTTGCTGTAAAAATTGCTTGATAATTGTTTGGGCTTGACTCCAATTAACAGGTGCGCCACTTAGTTTATCGGCTGCATGTAAAAATAGACTATCAGCGTATAAATTATCTGAAGGTTTTAAAGTGTCTGCTAATAATTGTGCAATAGGTTTTGAGGTATCTGTGGCAATTAGTAAGTTGCCTGCAGGCGCCTTCCCTAATAATATATCACCCTCAAGAGTAATATTAGCTCGTAATAATTGCTGCCTTAATAAGCCTTGCGCATACATGAGTGGGTTACGAATGGCCATTTTCTGTTGGATTGCCCACTGCCCGATACCAACGCAGCCATAAACATTAAGATGATTTTCTTTATCCATAATAAAGCTGACCCCACAATGCCCAGCTTTATCTTTGGTAGTAACTTGGTTATTTACTTTAATACTGCCACTATCGTCATCTACTTCAACTATGGCGGGTAAAGATGTTTTATCAGCAGGATTCACTGTGACAGTCATCCGATTGGCATCTATCATAACAGGCGCCAGCGGTGCTCCATAGCTGTAAGCTAAATCTTCAGTCATCCAACCAGGCGCATAAGGATCAATAGCTGCATGAGTACTATCAATAATAACATTGCCTTGAATTCGATTGATATGCCAATTTTTTAATTCGTTAATTAACCCGCTTAACCGCTCCCGACTAAAAGAAGGATCGCCAGATAAATGCAGATAGAGATTTCCTTTTAATATTCCCTGTTGAACTTGCGCCGAATTAATACTGAGTTTGTTTTTAAAACGGTAATCTGGGCCAAGTACCATTAAAGCCGCAGCATCTGAAAACAGCTTCATATTACTGGCTGGAATAAAGGATTGAGCTGAATTTCTTTGATATAAAGTAACACCACTCGTTAAATCAACGACTTCTATGCCGATATTAATGTTAGGATCAATCTGATTAATTAATTTATCAGCACCACTTTGAATACTAGCATATAAAATTGCTGGGCTTAACATTAAAGCCATGTGAGTGAAAATCCTTTTCATTAATTAAATATCCTTATTTAAGAATTACGTTTAGTCATAACGCAAGCCCATTCGCTCCAAAAGGCCGGCTAGTGTATCATTATCAAAAAATTGAAATTGTAGTACTCCTCCAGAATTATGTGTAACAATCTGTACTGGCGCACCTACTTGCTCAGCTAATTGAGTTTCTAAATATTTAACATCCAAATTAAAAGTCGTTTTATCTTTTTCTATTGATTTTTTCAATCCCTTGACATGTTCTTCTAAAGTGCGAACTGACCAATCCTTATTAACAACCAGCTCCGCTAATTCATTTTGTATTGTAGGGTGAAAGCCTACAAGTAAACGCGCATGACCTAAGGTTAGCTTACCAGAAATAATTTTTTCTTGTACATTTTGACACAAAGACAATAAACGAAGAATATTAGCAATATGACTGCGAGATTTACCAACTAAAATCGCTATCTCATCTTGATGAAAATTAAATTCGTCCTTTAAACGCCGATAACCTCTCGCTTCTTCAATTAAATTTAACTCTTTACGTTGAATGTTTTCAACTAGGGTAATTGCTGCTGCTTGTTCATCCGTGTAATCACCAACAAGACAAGGTAGTTCGGTAAGAGCAGCAAGCATTGCTGCTCGCCAACGTCTTTCACCGGCAATAATTTCATAACGGTTAGATACTATCTCACGAACAATTAATGGTTCAATTAAACCTTGGGTTAGAATAGAATTTGCTAATTCTTGTAATGATTGCTCATCAAAATGAAGCCTAGGTTGATAACGTCCCCTTTGCAGATTTTCAATGGGTAGGATTTTGTAAACTGTCGCCATTTAGTGTCCTAAAATAGCTTAATACCTTAAGCCCTATCATAAAAGTACCAACCTAAATAGAAAAGCATATGCGCAAAAATCACAGACAATATACCGTAATGCCAGAAAATCCAACCAAAAATAATTGCTTGAGTCATATGCAGTAACAACATAACATAAATAAAGCGCTGAGTCGTTAAGCAACCGGCTGCAATAAAAGCAGGTAAATGTCCGATAGTCACCACCAAACCACTAATTAGAATGGCAAGCCAAATTAATAAGGGTTGTTTGTCACCTGTATATAGGAAAGCAAAAAAGGTAATGACATTAATTAAGCCCCATCGAACTAAAATCTCTTCAACCACCCCGCCATATAAAAGGCAACCATCAATACCAAAAGTTGCTCGTAATGTTCTCATGACAGTAAGCGTTGTTGTATCGAGTAGTTTGCTAGCTACACCATAATAAAGAAAAAGAAAAAAGATAAGTCCTAAGGTAGTAGCAATTAAAACAGGAATAATATCAATTAAGCCTAAAATTGACTGGCCTTGTAAAAGACCATTTAAAATTGGATCGCCTAACCCTGTTACTAACGATAAAATACTTCCTGCTGCACTCATTAATAAGACCATAATTAACGTTTGTACGGTAACAATGCGTGTGAAGCGGCTTTTTAATTCTTTGCTGTTATGCGGTAGAAGTAAATGGATTAACCGCGGAATAGCAATGTAAACACCTGGTAGTGCTAAGAAAAATAAAAAAAATGTAACTGACCAATTAAGTGTCATGATTTCCCTTTCTCAATACACTGTAGAAAAAGCCATCGCAATTGTCTATACCCGGTAAAAGTTGATAACCATAACCTGTTGCGACACCCCATGGCTGTTTTTCCATAATATAGCAAGCATCTGCCTGACCTCTTATAAAATTTGCAATTTGCTCAGCATTCTCTTGCTTTAAGATAGAACATGTTGCGTAAACTAAAATCCCGCCAGGTTTAAGTACATACCAAATCTTTTGTAACAAAGCTGCTTGTAATTTGACAACCGCTGCAACTTCAGCTTGAGTTCGTAGTAATTTAATATCAGGATGTCTTCTTATTACGCCCATTGCAGAACAAGGCGCATCGAGAAGAATCCGGTCAAAAAATTGCCCATCCCACCACGCATCCAGATCCAACACATCACCCTGACAAAGGGTCGCTTTTAAGCCTAGCCTACTTAAATTATCCTGTACACGTTGCAAGCGCTTTGCATCAATATCTAATGCGACACATTCTTGTAAATGAGGCTCTGACTCTAAAATATGGCATGTTTTTCCACCGGGCGCAGCACACGCATCTAGAATCCTTAAATTAGGTTTAAGCATTAATAGAGGAGCAGCTAATTGTGCTGCTTCATCTTGCACGGCAATATGCCCTTCTGTAAATCCGGGTAATTCATATACATCACATGGTACATCCAACTCTATGCCAACGGAGGAATATGTGTGTGCTTTAGCATTAAAACCAGCTTGCTTTAAGTGCTCTAAGTATGCGCCTCGGTCAATTCGTTGCTGATTGACTCTTAAACTCATAGGTGGATGTGCATCATTATTAGTTAAAATTGTTTGCCAATCATTAGGCCAATCTTCCTTTACTTGTTTCACAAACCACTCAGGATGCCCATATATAAATTTAGCTTGCTTTGTTAAGCTAGCTAAAATTGTTTCTTTTTCTCGACAAAAACGTCTTAAAACAGCATTAACTAAGCCCTTTGCCCAACTTTTTCGTTCCTTATCAAGCATACCTACTGTTTCTTGCACTACTGCATATTCAGGCTTATTCAAATAATTCAATTGATATAATCCTATCAATACAGTTAACCACACATCTAATTGCTTAGGTTTTTTTGTAAGTAAATGATTTGCTATCGCTTCAAGACGATAATAATGACGACAGACACCATAACAAATAGCTTTAGTTAATGAAGCATGCTCTGTATCATTTTGTAATAATTGGGTCAGAGATACTTTATTATTTAATAATTTTAATAAAACATGTAAGGCATTTAATCGCGAGTTATTCATTGAAGAATCTGGCCAATTACAAGTTGAGAGCGAGCGGAATTAAGCCAGTCGGCTACAGATAAAATTTTACCACCAGCAAATTGTAAGCGCTGAATACGGATTAATTGATCACCAGTAGCAACCAAAATTCCTTTTTTATTAATATTAATAATTGTGCCTGGACTTTGAGTAGTCATCGTAGATTCAATTTCAGCTTGATGAATACGCATAACATCAGAGCCTATATAAGTATAAGCAATGGGCCAAGGGTTATAAGCCCTAATTTGCCTATCAATAACTGCTGCTGTTTGGCTCCAGTTAATTAACGCATCTTGTTTATTAATTTTTCCCGCATAGGTCGCTAAAGAGTGGTCTTGTGCTATAGGCTGGCTATTACTTTCTGCTAAAGAGGTAAGAGTTTCTAGTAAAGGTGCTATAGCTAATTGAGCTAACTCATCGTGTAAAGAACCAGCTGTTTCCGTCGGCTTTAGTTGGTAAGTCACTTTATTAAGCATATCACCTGTATCCATACCAACATCCATTTGCATGATTGTTACCCCTGAATATTCATCACCATGCAAAATAGCATGCTGAATAGGAGAGGCCCCACGCCAGCGGGGTAATAAGGAGGCATGCACATTCACACAACCTAACTGGGGAATAGACAAAATACGCCTTGGTAAAATTAAGCCGTAAGCAATAACAACTAACACATCCAAATTTAGAGCAGTTAATTTTTCAACTTCTTCTACATCACGGAAATTTATTGGTTGATAGATAGGCAACTGATGCTCTAAAGCCCAACTTTTTACGGCCGAGGGTTGTAGTTTTCGACCTCGCCCTGCTGGCCTATCGGGTTGAGTATAAATGGCCAAAAGCTCATGTTTAGAATTAAATAAAGCATTTAAGCAAGGTAAACCAAACTCCGGTGTGCCAGCAAAACCTATTTTTAAACTTGACATTATTTACTACGTGCCTGCAAATGACGTTTAAATTTATCTAATTTTCTTCTTGCCATAGCGCGCTTTAAAGGAGAAAGAAGATCAACAAAGAGCTTACCATTTAAATGATCTATTTCATGCTGAAAGCATTCACCTAAAACGCCTTCGCCGCTCATTTCATAGAATTCGCCAAAACGATCTTGAGCACGAATAGTAACTTTTTTAGCTCTTTTAACCGTATCATAAGCACCTGGTACTGATAAACAGCCTTCTTGATACTCAGCAACGCCCTCTGAAGCAATAATTTCCGGATTTGCTAAAACTAGTTGTTCTTTTTTGTCACCAATAATATCGATGACAGATAAGCGTAAACTGACGCCAATTTGTGGTGCAGCAAGACCTACACCATCAGCAGCATACATGGTTTCAAACATATCTTCGATCAATTCATGAAGCCGCTCATCAAATTTTTCTACAGGTTTTGCCACTTGTCTTAAACAAGCCTCGGGTAAATAAAGAATTTTCCTAATAGCCATATGGATCTATGTTAATAGTAAGAATGCGTGGTATTATCGCCAATACATTTAGTTGCTGCAAGATAATTAGGCTTTAAAACACTTAAAGTTAAAGCCATAAACTTTTCAGGGCACAAACTTTATTTATGAAGTGCAGCAATATACTTAAATAACGTTCTGATGTTATTCTTCATAAAGCCTTTAAATGTAAGAAGCAAATATTAAATAAAATTAACACTCCAAATTAAACGGCCAAAGTGTTAAGTCTCGGGACCTCTTGCTTCAAGGATTGATTAATGCGATATGTGCTGATTATAGTTTGTTTATTATTATCTTTTTGCGCTGAAGCACTCTCTCTTCGTGCTGATTATCCTAAACGCTACATTGTTAAACCTGGCGATACATTATGGAGTATTGCTAATTGCTACCTTCACCGTCCTTGGGAATGGAAAGAGCTATGGTATGCAAATCCTCAAATTAAAAATCCAGATCGTTTGTATGCTGGCGCAATACTTGAACTACGCTTTTTTAAAAAAAATCCTTATATTCGTGTTTTATCTAATGGAACTATTAAGCTATCACCTTACGTTCGCCCTTATATTTTAGGCGAGCCCATTTTGCCTATTCCACTTGCAGAAATTAATCCCTTTTTAAATGATTCTTTAATTATGGATGATAATCGTTTAGCTCTGGCCCCCTATGTTGTTGCTTATGTAGGTGAACATATGCTAGGAGGACAAGGCGATGAAATTTATGTTAGAAGATTACATAGGCCACCTGAAGCTTGTAATGATACAACTATTGCTTATGCTATTTACCGACCTAATTGCCCTTATAAAGACCCCAATACAAAACAAATATTAGGTTACAAAGCCATCTTAGTTGGCTATGGACAACTAGTAAAAGGTGGTGAGCCCGCAACAGTACAAATCACTCAAGTCACCGAAGGGGTACGCATAGGTGATCGAGTTTTGTTTAATGATTTTCCTGCCTTTAATCCTAATTTCCTACCTAAAACACCTGCTTACCCTCTACGAGGTGTTATTATTGATGTTTTACCTAGATACACACAAGGTGCTGTAGGATTAGTAGCTGTCATTAATAAAGGTCAAGATGCAGGACTTGAATCTGGTGATGTATTAGGCATTTATTCACCTGCTCATTTGATTCGAGATCCAAAAGATTGTTATACCCCCTTAAAATGCTCTAAGTCAGTACTTTTACCGCGCGAGCGACTGGGAGAAGCCATGATCTTTCGGGTATTTACCCAAACTAGTTTTGCTTTAGTAGTACGCTCTGTACGAGCAATTAATTTAGGAGATATTGTTACAAACCCATGAATAACAGACATTATTTAATTGCACTTAATCACATGCCTAATATTGGGCCTCGTACAATAAAAAAATTCTTAACCCGTTGGCCATTACTTGCTGATATGTTTGCTTTACCTCAAAGTCAATTAGAAGCAGCAGGTATACCCACTAATTTAGCTAGTGCTATCAAAACATTCGATTTAGCAAAAATTGAGTTGGATTTAAACTGGGAAAGGGCGACCAATCATCATTTAGTCACTTGGGAAGATGAGCACTATCCTACATTGCTTCAACAAATCTATGATGCCCCACCTGTCTTATATACTATAGGCGATCTAACTTGCTTAAAGCATTTAAGTGTAGCCATCGTTGGCACACGGAAACCATCTATAACAGGCGCCCAAACTGCATGGCAATTTGCTTTTGATCTTGCAACAAAAGGTATTTCGGTCGTAAGTGGCTTAGCTTTAGGCATTGATGCCCAAGCGCATCAAGGGTGCCTTGCTGCTGGGGGAAAAACCATTGCAGTATTAGGGACTGGCGTTGACTACATTTATCCTAAAAGCCATATAAAACTTGCTCAGGAAATTGCTATACATGGCTTATTAATTTCTGAGTTTCCATTAAAAAGCCAGCCAACAGCTAGACATTTCCCCCGTAGAAATCGTATAATAAGCGGCTTATCTTTGGCCACACTGGTCGTAGAAGCTGCAATCAAGAGCGGTTCACTGATTACAGCGCGTTTGGCTTTAGAGCAAAATCGCGAAGTTATGGCGATTCCTGGCTCTATTAATAACCCACAAGCGAGAGGTTGTCACCATTTACTACAACAAGGGGCAAAACTGGTTACATCAATTAATGATATTCTAAGTGAATTAGGCATTAAAAGTGTGTCTTCCGAAAATAAAGAATCCTCAATTAATCTTGCTACACATCATAAAAACCTAGTAAAGTGCTTAGGTTTTGAAACAGCAACTATTGATCAAATCATACAGCGAAGTGGATTAAGTATTGAAACAGTCACCTGTGACTTAGCAGAATTAGAATTACAAGGTATTATTAAAGCTGTGCCTGGCGGCTATATAAGGTGTTGAAATGAAAGATAATTTATTAGAACTATTGATGAATTTTTTTGAAAAGAGCTTATCTAAGTTAACAAAAACCCAAGCTAATCTTTCCGAAAATGATTTAGCAAATGAGGATGATGTTGAAACGGCCGATAATACAGCACTAATTGTCAGAGCTGCACGCGATACATCGATGCGTATTTTTACAGTAGATGAGAAAATTAAATTTACTAAGGCAAGCTATCAATTTTTAACGCGTATGTTGTTGTGGGGTGTTATCGCGCCCGAAACCCTAGAACTTGTAATTAATCAACTTGTTACCTCAGAGTCAAGATTTGTAACATTAGAAGAGACTAAATGGGCTATTCGCAATTTTTTAGCAGAAAACTTAGATGATTCTCAACTTGCTTTCCTTGATCTTGTGCTATATCAAAAGGAAGATGGATTATCCTTACATTAAATTCTTTAAGCTATCTTTAAAGAAGAAAACAAAATTTTAGTCTATAAAATAATCAGTATATAGCAGCATTTTACTCGCCATGAGATACGAGTAATCTATAGAATCATAACAAAGGTTAACTATGAGCAAACATTTGGTAATTGTTGAATCGCCTGCTAAAGCTAAGACGATTCAAAAATATCTAGGAAAGGATTATGAAGTATTAGCTTCATACGGCCATGTTCGTGATTTGGCACCTCGTAAAGGCTCTGTAGATCCTGATAAAAACTTTACTATGTCTTACACCCCTGTAGAGAAAAATATAAGGCATATTGATTCTATTGCTAAAACCTTAAAAAATTCCCAATCCTTATTACTTGCAACGGACCCTGATCGAGAAGGAGAAGCTATCTCCTGGCACATTTTTGAGCTTATGCGCGAACGTAATTTATTAAAAGATAAAGAAGTTCACCGAATTTTTTTTAACGAGATTACTAAAACAGCAATCCAGGAAGCAATTAATAATCCGCGTAATATCTCAATGGACTTAGTTAATGCACAGCAAGCAAGGCGAGCTCTAGATTACTTAGTCGGTTTTAATCTTTCACCTTTATTATGGAAAAAAATTAGACGAGGATTGTCTGCTGGTCGGGTTCAAAGTCCGGCTTTACGTTTAATTGTGGAACGTGAAGAAGAAATCGAAAAATTTGTTCCTCAAGAATATTGGAAAATTTTGGCTAAGTGTCAGTATAACGACGCAAACTTTTTAGCCAAACTTACTCATTACGAAAAACAAAAATTACAACAGTTTACTATTCAGGGCACAGAACAAGCACAAGAGATACGTGATAAGCTAATTCAATTAGCACAGGGTGAGCTATTAGTTACTAATGTTGAGAAAAAACAACGAAAACGTAAACCAGCATCACCTTTTATAACATCTACTTTGCAGCAGGAAGCTGCACGTAAATTAGGCTTTACGGCTCGTAAAACAATGATGGTTGCTCAACAGCTTTATGAAGGAATTGATATTGGCACAGGCACTGTTGGTTTAATCTCTTACATGCGTACTGACTCAGTTAATTTATCTCAAGAAGCCATTATAGAGATTAGAGAATATATAGAAAAACGCTATGGTAGTAATAATTGCCCACCAAGCCCACGTATTTATAAAACAAAATCTAAAAATGCCCAAGAAGCTCACGAAGCAATTCGCCCTACTTCTATCTTGCGAACGCCAGAAACAGTTGAACAAGCATTAACACCTGATCAATATAAATTGTATAATTTAATTTGGCGGCGTAGTGTTGCTTGTCAGATGGAAGATGCTTTAATTGATACGGTTGCTGTTGATTTAGCCTGTGGCAGTGAAGAAAATATCTTTCGTGCTAACGGCTCTACTATTGCCTTTCCAGGTTTTCTTTCTGTTTATGAAGAAAGCTTAGATGACATCAGTGACGATGAGCAGCAAGCTGTTATATTACCTAATTTAAAAATAGGTGAAAAAGTGATACTGCAAGATATTGCAGCTAATCAACATTTTACTGAGCCTCCTCCTCGTTATTCGGAAGCTTCCCTTGTTAAAGCACTAGAGGAATATGATATTGGTAGGCCTTCGACGTATGCCACAATTATTCATACCTTACAGCAACGTGAGTATGTTGTAGTAGAAAAGAAACGATTTGTACCCACTGACGTAGGACGAATTGTTAATCGTTTCCTGACAGGTCACTTTACCCGCTACGTCGATTATCAGTTCACCGCCCATCTTGAAGATACCTTAGACGCTATTTCTCGTGGTGAAAAAGAATGGATTCCCGTTTTAAAAGAATTTTGGCAACCTTTTAACCAACAAATTCATGTTATTGATGAAAATATTCAGCGCAAAGATGTCACAACTGAAACGTTAGAAGAAACGTGTCCAAAATGCAATAAACCCTTATCAATTCGCCTTGGTAAACGAGGGCGTTTTATTGGCTGTACCGGTTTTCCAGAATGTGATTACACGCAAGCACTTAATAATGAAGGTGAAAAAAATGAACCAGTTGTTGTTGAAGGACGCGTATGCCCTGAATGTTCAAACCCACTTCATATTAAGTCAGGTCGCTATGGCCGTTTTATAGGCTGCAGTAACTATCCTGAATGTAAACATATGGAGCCATTAGAAAAACCAGCTGATACGGGTGTCGAATGTCCACAATGTCATTCAGCGAAAATACTTCAGCGTAAATCCCGCAAAGGAAAAATATTCTTTTCATGCGGAAATTATCCAAAATGTAATTATGCACTTTGGAATGAGCCTATCAATAAACCTTGTCCCCAATGCCACTGGCCTTTGCTCACAGTTAAAGAGACCAAACGCAGTGGGCGACAAATTATATGTCCTAAAGAAGGCTGTAGTTATTCCACATCTGAAACTGCACTTTAAAATAATAACATCAGTAATTGCTCATAAAGGAATAGATAACGGTAAGATGTCATTATCTTAATAGAAGGTTGAACTTGCATGTCAGGCGCACACAATATACCCTTTACGGCGGATACGGTGCGAACGCTCAATGGTGTTTAAGAATTTTGTCATTTCCGCGAAGGCGGAAATCTATCCTACCATCTTCACTGTGCCTATATAGAAATGGCTTTCCGCCTGCGCGGGAAAGACAGAGCGGTTCTTAAATTAACACCATTATATGATCTATTACTTAAATAGCTCGATTAGCATTAATCATTACAACATGGCCACTTTGAAATAAGACCTCGTAAATAAAATCATTAGGGGATGGTTGATAAGTCCATACTTCATAAATATCAGAAGCAATACCGTAAGGTACATTAAATTGATTAATCAGAAGATTGGGATCTGAATAAACATCTTTGGCTAGTGGTTTACCACATTTTTTCAGGACTAAGTATTTGCTGTCGCCTTCATAAACTAAAGAATTACCACATCGAAATGCGAAGCTAGAACTCCCATTTAATAATATAAGTGCTGCAACAATAGTTTTAATAAGAGACATACGCATAAATTTAATGGACACTTTGTTTGATTATAGTCTAACCGCAGGAACTGTTCACAAAGCATGCCTGAACCCTAATAAACTGGTATACGCTATGGAATAGCTTAATGATTCAAAAATTAATTACCTTACAATTTAATTTTCACTATTCCGATAGAGGTATCAGACAACTGATGTACAACTTAAGGTTTTCAAGCCAAAAACCGATTAAGAAAGCTTATCAGAAATATGCAACCAAAATAGTAACGTGGCTGACTGAAACCTATCCAGCTATCAAAGCCGGAGCATCGAGAGAACGCGCTAGGATTTACTGGGGTGACGATATAGGAATCCACTCCACGGATAACCGAGGTAGAACGTATGCATTAGTAGGTAATACGCCCGTTATTACTATTGCCCTGAACTAAACCTACCAGAACTAGTCAACCAAGCTGTTAAAGCAAATTTTAATCACTTTAAAGTATTAAAATCTCAAGGACCTAATAACAAATGTGCGGTTATATCTTACTAAAATTCAGTTCAATGAATTTAAAATAAAAAATTCCTTTAAAAAAAGAGGTCGCTGATGCTGCATAAAGTAATTATAATAATTTAATGCCGGAGTAAGAAATTAATTCTTGATGTTAATTAACAAGAAATTTATTTCTCTAAAGATATTTTCAGTGGGCTCGAGCCATTAAATTAGCTTGCGCTTATGAAGGAAAATAAGTTCTAGAGGAAATAAAAATCTTTAAGTTAGGAAAAACTAAACAAATACCAGAATTAATGTTACCCATTTATAGTTTAGATTTTATATGAATCTCACCTAATTTTGTGTTTAAAATACTATTTTTATAGTGAATTTATAGAAAATGTGATCTAAAATTATACAATTCAGATCATTTTTTGATACCAATGCCGTATAATCCTATACTTTATTTTCATGATAAACAAGAAAGTACAGCCTATAGTCGTACCCCGCAAGGCACACTTAGTATTGTCAGGCTAATTAAAAACTTACCGGCGTGGAAAAAGCTGGCATATTCAAGTATTTTGAAAAAAAAATCGCTTATCTTAGCTGATTGGACTATTACAAATTTATCTTATGAAGCCGCAGCCGCGTTACAAAAACAAATTTTAACATTAATAGATGACGGTTTCCCAGTTTATCTATGGCAAGATGGTGATATTAAGAAATTAACCAAAGAAAACGTTTCTTGTCTTGCTGATAAAGCTGTTCGTAATTTAATAACCCCTTCGTTTCCTGAAGAAATTAGCCAAAAAGCCATTGTCCAGCATCGTTTAACCAAAGATCAAGTGCATATTCTTGATGATTATTGGTTAAATCAATTAGTACTTGAATCAGAATCCATGCACCTAGCAAAGCGTCAGATTAGAATAAGTGATCTTATTGCGCGTAGATTATATTACAATAAAATCATGTGGATACTGCAAAATACTACGCCCGCTTTGACCGAAATCATTGATGATGTTTTTCCTAATCATGATTCGGTAACAAAATTAAATGCTTACTTTCCTAACTTAAATATCACGACAAATTATACAGACTTAATTCTTAATCCAGCAGATATCGACAATATTCTAGCACCATCTATTAGCCATCACAGCTTCTTAGCAGAGCAACTTCTAAACATAGAGCATTTAAAAGTTGAAGATACAGAGCAAAATATGAATGCAACCGTGTTAGAAAAACTGCTTTTGCGAATGCCAATACTTAAACGACTTGAATTAAGTGGTTATGAGACTTTAGAAGGTAACTTTAGCAATTTGCCTACTTTGACGCATTTAGAAGAGCTTTATCTAAGCTTTCTGCCTATTGATATAGCTAATTTACAGCGCTTGTTAACCTACCCTAAAGAGCTTAGAGCATTAACAATAGACAGTTGTCAAAATTTAGAAGGCAATTTTACTAAAGATCTCAACTTTACCCATCTCGAGTCACTTGATATAACGTCTGTTTCATTTAGCTTTGCAAATTTAGAATATATTTTAAGCCAAGCTAACGCATTAAAAAGCTTAAAACTAACCCATTGCGGTAAAAATTTAGCGGATAATTTTTCCTCAGGACGCTTCGATTTTTCTAAAATAGAAACCCTTGATCTCTCTAATAGCAACGTTTCTCTGGCTAATTTGCAACTTATTTTAAGGCAAGCTAAATCACTTAAAAACTTACGTTTGGATAACTACAAAGAACTTACCAAGTATTTCTGTGCGGGGGTAGATTTATCAGCCTTAGAGTACTTAGACGTGTCTAACAGCACTATTACCGCCGATGACTTTCGTTATATTTTAAACCAAGCGCACTCGCTTAGAGCCTTAATTCTTGTAGGTTGCACAACGTTAGACGCCTATTTTTCAGGTAATTTTGATTTTAGTAAACTTGAAACGCTTGCCCTGACAAATAGTAATATTTCCGCATCCGATTTAAATCAGATTTTAAAGCAAGCTAGTGCGCTTAAAGAATTAAAATTAGGAGGGCATGTAAATTTAACAGCAGCTGCTGCTATAGAAGGCATCTATTTACCAAACCTTACCCGCCTTTATTTAAGTTATAATACAATTAGCACACCCGTTTTAGAACTTTTCTTAAATAAAAAAAATAATTTAGGAGAATTAAATCTTGCCAATTGCATGCACTTAGGGGCGCCTTTTACCCAGCCATTGTATTTAGAAAACCTACTGACACTTAACCTATCTAATTCCAGTATTACTGTCGAAAATTTACAGGTACTATTACAAGCTGCGCCTCAACTTAAATTGTTAAATATCAAAAATTGCAAAAAACTAATTCTTAATGAGGCTTTAAAATCATTAATAAAAGACAGAGGAATTAATGTTAATGCTGATGATTCTGGTATGGGGAAGCTATCGCAACCCTCCTCTATCATAGACCATGCAAAGCGCAAAGTAGACGCAGATACAAAACGTAATCCTAATCAAGAATATACTATTAAGCGTACTATTTTTTCCCTTGATTCTCGTCCCTCACCAGACGTAAGTTTTTATCGTCATGGTGTTTTCAATAATTTAGGCATTAACGATAACGCCTGTTCGCTAGCAGATGCCTTTGTTTTGCAAAATCGAGACGAACCTGACTTGATCCCGTATAATTCAAGTACGTTGCCCTCCGTTGAACAACTCGTTGCCCACGGCAAACAAGCCATTAAAGCAAATAAAGAATTTACCTATTATTTAGGTAGGCAAACAATAACATTTAACGGTGACTTACAAAGGCTTGATTCAATCTCAGCCAGCGAAGAAATACCTTATTATCATGTTGAGCCCCTTGATGTAGCTATTAAATTTATCTACTCAAAGCGGGATAATCTTTATTATATTCAAAGCCCGCCAGGTAAAACAGTAACCGTGTCTTTCTTGCTTAAATTAAACCAAGAACAGCCCATAGAATTATCACCGTCCGTAGAAAAAATAAATACACTTGCGGCTAAATTTTTGAAATTTGGCGAGGGCGAATTAGATCTAAAGGGGATAGCAGCGCCAACAGGTGACGATTATTTAAGAGCAATGATAAAGCAAGAAAAAGGGGCTTGTCGGCATCGTGCCGTAGCATTTAAAGCCGAAATAGAGCGATTTTATCGTGATTTGCCAGTCCGTATAGTTGATAACCAATGTCATGCCTTTGTTGAAGTCATGTTAGAAGGCCAGTGGGTTCGCTACGATCTAGGCGGCTACCCAGCTAAATTAACGATTACTGAGTCTGCTAACCTTGATAATTTTAAAATTGCAAAATATGAGCAGCACCTAGCTACTTGGAAGCGAGAAAAACCTCCTGTAGAATCCGTCAAAGCTTATTGCCAAAGTTTAATGCAAACCAATGATATTAAAAAACGCTTGGTAGAACTAAACTCGGTTGAAGATGTGCAAGTGATGCAATTAAGCTTGCAAGATTATTGCAAGCATACCTCGCGACCCTGTTTTTATATTAACTCGCCTGATGATTTAATTTGTTCAGCGCCTTTTGTCACTCGCTTTGAAAATAAAGGTGAGCTTCAAAAAGGACCAGGCGGCCCCTTATATGATTTCTTACAGGCACATAGAGAAAGTAATCCACCACCGGTGTTGATCATTAATTATGATCATTTTGATGCTGACGACATTGTGCGTTTTAATAGTCTTTTAGATAAAGAGCGACAGGTAGAGGGTATTAATTTACCTGAAAAAACATTAGTTTTGGGCTTGAGAAATTGCAAAAAACCTGATTGCTATCAAGGTGCTGATTTTTATTCTCGTTTTAACTGCGTTGAAACCCCATTAGTTAATACAGATAGGTTAACTGCTCATTTAAATACAATCGCCCCTTTAGCAATACGGGAAAAAATACCTAACGAACTAGATGAGCAAGTCATAAGTATTAATCTTTATAATGCACCTAACTGGAAAGATCGTTTACTAGGGTACTGGAATATTCAAGGTGATGACTTGTATTTTATTGCCGGGGAATTAGAGCAAGCGTTTGCAAAAGGAAACCCCATCGAATTACAAAATGTGCCCTGGGATTGTCCAGAATTTAAACGATTTTGGCGACAAGCTACGATGTTAGGTTATATTGACTATGCAGGACAACGAATTAATGTCCCTAAAGATTTACAGCTTATAACAAGTCAAGGATATGCATGGTCTAAATTAACGACCCAAGTCACTGTGGAGGCAACGCTTTCATCGCAGGCTTTAGTATTAAATCCAGGGCAATTAACTCATTTCTTTACTTTATTTGATTGCTACGATGGCAAGCTTGATATGCAACCAGGCTTGCTTGATCGCTATACCAAGCAAACACTCGCTGTTAATCTCACTCGTGATTTAAGTGAAGATGAATGGGCACAATTTTTGTCAGCTTGCCAAGAAAAACACATTAAACTCACCATTCATTTAAGCCCTAATGTAACCTTGCCCGCCCCTCTTGCCAAAGGCATTAAAGCAATCGCGCCAACCCTATTTCCTTTAAATAAACAACTTAACCAATCCACTACGGTAATTACAAGTACCGATCTCAATACTACATTACAAACCATTGCAAAGGCAGAGAATGATTATCAAATTATTGATGTTTCTGAATGTAGTCCTGAGGATTTACTGCTTTATACTAAAAGTGAGTTTGATAGTGAAAAAAGGCAATTCGTTTTTCAACAAACTAAGCAAGCCTTGTTGCAAGCCTTAGATGAAGGTAAACGTGTTATTTTAAAAGGTCATTTCTCAAATGAATTGATAGACGCGTTAGCACCTTTACTGTTAGCGAGAGAGAATAATAATGACGCTAAAGGGCAATTGATTCTTCTTAGTGATAAGCCTTGTTTTTCATTTCTGCCTACACAACTGCATCAAGTCACTGCAAAAGATAAACGCTTACAATTGGAAAAACGATTTAGTATATTGGAAATTAATCGCCTGCCTGAAGAGTTAATGACTAAAGAATCCCTAAACCAACTAACAGCGCGGCTTACCTACTGGCGTTGTCATCCAACTACGGAATCTAGTGATGAGGCCTGGCAAGGCTTACAAGGTATATCAGGCGGAGTCAGACTAGCTGAATTTAATGCACAAGGTAGTGTTGCCATTGCAGAGGAATTTAATCAAAAACGGTTGGCTGCGGTTAATCAAGCATTAATATATAGCCCTTATGTTTTTTTGACAGGTCTAACTGGCGTAGGTAAGTCGACCTTTGTCGAAAAGAATTTTACTACCAGCACGGAAGTGCTTTATACAAACGAAAATAAGCTTGTTGAGTGGGCGAGTGATAAAACACCTGGCAAGCGTAAAATTCTTTTTATTGATGAGGCTAATTTAAGTAAACGCCAATGGAGTGAGTTTGAAGGGTTAATGTACTTCCCGCCAAGTATTTTGATTAAAGGAAGATATTATCCTTTAACCGAAGAGCATAAAGTTATTTTTGCTGGTAATCCAGTTAATTATGGTGATGAACGCCAATTAGCACCTTTTTTTGCCGAGCATGGCAATGCGCTCATTTTTGAGCCCATGCCTCAAGAATTTATCTATGAAAAATTAATTAAACCTGTTTTTATTAACACCCCGCTTGCAGATCATATTGAAATGATAAGCCAATCTTTACTCGCTGCTTATCGTTTTTTATGTAAGTGTTCAACAGATGAGGTGTTAATTTCACCGCGTGATGTACAAATGATGGCTTTGTTAATTGCCTCGTATGTCGATTCGCATCCATCTATAAGTCTTGCAGATATGGAAAGTGCGGCTAAGCACTATGCTTATCAAGTTGCTGTTAATAATGTACCTGACTTACATCGGCAAGCTTTTGAAAAACAGTTTAAACCTAGTATTGAGATCTCTAATAATGCTGCGACATTGCCAGCTATACAAGATGGTTTTTTAGTAACTTCTTCACGTTTACGCATTCACCGCCAGCTTGATGAACTATTAAATTTGCGTGAATTTAGACAAACAAAAGCACAAAATAAAGCACAAAAATATGGTGGATTAGGTGGGCTTATTTTAGAGGGCGAGCCTGGTATTGGCAAAAGCGAATTAGTGCTTGCTAGTTTAAGAGCACGTGGCTATGAAGAGGTCATCTTTCGTAGTAAAGACGAAACTAAAAAAAGTGATGAGGAAAAAGTTAAAGAAAAGCCATTACCTGCCAAGCCTTTTTATCGTATGCCCGTAAGTTTATCGCTCAAAGAAAAAGAAAAGTTACTAAAGAAAGCATTTAAGCAAGGTGCTGTTGTAGTTATCGATGAAATAAATAGTTCACCGATGATGGAGCGTTTGTTAAATGATTTACTTATGGGAAATAACAAGCAAGAAAGACCTTCTAAGCCTGGTTTTTTAGTGATAGGCACTCAAAATCCGGTGACTATGGCAGGCCGTAAAGCGGCAAGTACTGCCTTAGCGAGACGAGTAATTAAAACAGTATTACCTACTTATGATACGCAAGAGATGCAAGCTATTTTAATTAGTAAAGGTTTGTCAGCTAAAAAAGCCAAGCAATTAGTGACCGCTTATGAAAACAATGTACATAAAGCTAAACAAGCACATTTAGAGCCAATACCAGTTTTTAGAGATTTGATCAACCTTGCAGAGCAACTTATTATAGCTAAACAAAGAAAAAGAACCTCATTTCAAGCTGAGCTCAATGCAACTATCACTGATCCAATTAAAGTTAATACCAATCAGCTTTTGGTAGAAAATTTATTTGGAATGACTATTACAAAAACACAGGCTGATATGTTTATAGCTCTATTTAAAACACTGCAAGAAAAAAATGAAAAAATTAATTGTCTTAAAAAAAAAATTATACCACTTATTGATATCACGGCACTTAGTGAAAATAACCAGAGTTATTTGGTTGAGTTAATGTTTATTAAGCAGCAAGCAATACATTGTATCGATAATAATATAGCTAGGCGGGATAGTAATATAACGTCCAAAGTAGATTTTCTCTATGATACAAAAAGAAAAATAGCTAAAAACATAGAGTTAACACAACTAAAAGAGTCTATCTTAAATAGTCCACTCAAAAGCTTAAATGATTTAGTTGCAGATATTGAAAGAAAATCTGATTCAGTATTAGGGAAAGGAACGTTTAGCCGGATTAGTAAAGATCTAAACGAATTAATAAAGCAAGAAGGGAATTTATTAGCTAACTATCATCAACAGGTGCCAATTAGTTATAATAATCAAGCGCTAAATCTTAACTTTAGTGAATTTACTAATTTTACTTAATACTTCTGGAGTAATTCCGAGAAAAGAAGCGGTAGAGTCTATTGCAAATGCGCACATGCATCAATTTTTTCAATAGAATTCTTTAGAAACTGGCATTGACGGCCCATCTCAAAGGAAAAAGGCCCTTCAAGGCATGTCCCCATGTAGATGGAGATGCTCAGGTATTTTAGATAACGGCGCTTTTTCAGCCACATTTTCCTTTGACCTTGTCCCGTCACTAACAGTTTCGAAAGATGTCTAATCTAGCAAAGATTGGCATTCAAACTAAGATATCTTAATATTTGCGACAACGATTAGTCCAAAATAGCTTGCTTAAAGTTAAATTTTTAATCAAAGTTTTGCAGTAGCGCAGTCAATCTTCCGAATCAATTTTAGCCATTAACCTTATAATAAAGTGTAACAAAGTTATTATGATCTTATTAACCTCGTTACAATTTAGTGTAAGGTTAATAATATATGACTTCATTATGCTTAAGAATAATGATAAAAGTCTTTTCTAATAATCATCATAGACATGTTTGCGATGTTTTATCGCAACATTACAACAAAGCGTTTTATTATTTACTATTAAATTCTTTACCTGTTTTTAATATTATACTAACTTTAAATTATTGTTCACTTCCCAAGCTGCATATTTTGTTTCATTTTTCTTAAAGAAGTTCATGATTTTAAATTTATTAAATTGGATTCTGGTTAGGTAGGTTCGAATATTTATCAGCAGCAAATCCTCAACCGTTCGTAGAAGTTTATACAAGCAAGCATTGGCTTTCACCTCTATGGGATGCATCATATCTGATGCGTTTAAAATGCGGGGGTATAATCCAGCCAAAAAAAATTATCATTAAAGCTCTTCCTGACCTATGAATGTTGCTTTCGTGCAAGGCGTAAACGTTTTGAGGCGCAGCGTTTACATAACGTAAATGAGCAACCGCAGAAACGTTTACAACGCAGCAATAAAGTAAATGATGCAGGTTAGGCAAGTACTCTATTAATTTTTTTAGTTCATTTGCAGAGCAATCTAATACCAATCGATAGTATAAATGATTTATTTTATATCAAAAATATAGGTGTTTAATTTTTAAGCTTTGGCTTCGCATTTAAGTTGCTGCTTATAAATTGCTTGTAAAATTGGTTGTTTCACTTTTAATAAATGTAAAATTGCCTCTGTAGCTAGAATTTCCTGCTTAAAGTTTTTTTGGATGACATATAAGTACCATAAAAGCCAGCTTTGCCAGATTAAGACCCAATATCCCTCTGGAATCATAGGTATAGCTGCTCTGACTTGACGATAGCCTTGCAGTACAGCCACAAATAAATGATCTAGGAAATATCCTCGGGTTAATCCTGCACAATTACAAGCAAGCCCTATTAATTCTATTCCAGGATGAATTAACCCTGCACTTTCCCAATCTATAAGGTGCACTGTATCTGGATTTTGCCAAACAAGATTTGAAGCGTGAATATCACGATGACTAATAATCCATGTTTCAGTAGGTGCTATTTCATTACACTCCTGAATAACTGCCTGTAACCATGGTGGACAATTAAATTCTTGCGGCCAATTTATTGATGGAAAAGGTAAGGCATTAATATCACTAATATTTAATGCATGGATATGGGCTAACACTTTACCTAAAAGCTGCGCTTGATCAATTGTTACAGTTGGGCTTGTTTTTCCTACACAAAAGGGGCGAATGAGGCCATAGCCCTCTTTAAGTTTTAAAATAGGAGAATCATTTTCGGGGCATAATGCTTTATAAGTTAAACTCAATTCATCAGCTACTAAATTAGCTATTTTCTCTGAAATCCATAGTTGTTGATAAGTAATTTCGCCTAGCCAGGTTTGATTTGCAAACTTTTTACATACCCATTTAGTAGAATCAGCTAGCTCAATTAAATCAAGATAATGTTGCATTCCACCTTGTAAAGATGAAATAGAAGAAATATTTTGCTTTAAAAAATTATATGACCAATGTTCACTAATCATTCATTAATTGCTCAATATAGCGGCGGCAAGTTAACGGCCTTTGTAAAAAATTAATAAAATGTTTTGTGCCACCTGTCCCTATAATAGTGAGTGCACCATAGCGAAAAATACTGCCTAATAACGTTTGACGAATATCAATGCTTTCAATTTTAGTTAAAGGAATATCTATTGTTTGCCTAACTAAGAGCCCAGTACGTAAGATAACTTGTTTCTTTTTAATAGTTAAAGAAGAAAAGTGGTAATGAACCCACGTAATAAATAGCCAAATTACACCAATAATTACGAGTACTAAAGCTACTTCTTTAAGTTGCTCTACTTGTATACCTAAAAATAACCCAAACCCAGTTAATACAAGGGGCCAAAAAAATAGAAGCCAGTGAAGTTTTGCTATGTATACGACGTTCTTATCCGCCATCTCCGTCATTATTAATCTCTCTTGTTTTATCTTAATCCGTATAGTAGTTGCTCATTTATTTTACTGAAGATTTAGGGACAACCTGAATCTCACTAAAAATAATTTAATTGATTTTTTTAAATTACTATTTAACCTTCTTCATTAAAATTTCTAGACTGGCCTTGGCGTTTTCTTAATTCCTGATTCCTTTTATAACATCAAAAGATCCTATCTCTTATATCGAATGTACACTAATTCAGGTATGATAATTTAGATATTTTAAATTTACTACTAAATATCTAGACTTTCATTTAATTTGTAAAATTTAAAATTTGCTTAGTAAGATTATACTAAATATATAATTATTTACGTTAGCGATTAATTAATTTTATGTTATTAAAAAGGTACTTATGCGTCCTATTAACCGTTGCCTAAATAAGCAATTAGCTGATATATGTCAGCAAGTTATTCAATTAGATAAACTTAATTCTTTATTAAAACCCCTTCTACCGAGTCATTTAAAAGAATTTTGCCATGTAGGTAGTTTTAATAAAGGCTCTTTGCTTATTAGCCTTACTAATACAGCTTGGGCAACTGAACTTCGTTATTACTTACCTACTTTGCGTGATAAATTAAGAAAAGAAGCAGGTCTTTACCAACTTATGAATATTAGGATTCAAATTATTACCGTTGATAATAACAAAGAAAATAACAGGCTAGTCCAGGAACAGCAATTATCACTTAAAGCGCGTAGCCTTATTCGAGAGGTAGGCAATTTATGTGCTTATAAACCTTTAAAACAAGCGTTACTTCATTTAGCAGAGTAAAAATTATAAATCTATCTAGCTGTAACACGCTCTTAAGGCGTAATTGGTAATTTATTATTAGTACTAGAAATTTGATAGTAGATTTTTTCCAACCTGTCACTAACAAAATAAGGCCAATCAAAGAGGTGTAATTTATTCTGGCGGTTAAACAGCGAGCTTGTTGAGCTCACTGTTATCTAATTTATACTTCAAGAGCAATTGTATTAAATCCGAAAGATGGCTGATAAGTTTCTGCATCAAAATAAGTATATTCCCACGCATCTTCGCGAACCATTAATTCACGTAATAAGCGATTATTTAATTCATGACCTGACTTATAGCCCTCAAAAGCGCCAATTAAGCCACAGCCTAAAAGATATAAATCGCCAATGGCATCTAACACTTTATGAGCAACAAACTCACTTTCAAAACGTAAACCATCTTCATTTAAAATACGGTATTTATCAACAACAATTGCATTATCTAAACTTCCGCCCTTGGCTAAATTACCTTCACGTAATTTTTCATAGTCAGATAAAAACCCAAAGGTTCTAGCGCGACACACTTCTTTCACATAAGAAGTTGTAGAGAAATCAAAATTAGCTATTTGGGGCTTATCTGTAAATACAGGATGATTAAAATCAATAGTAAATGAAATTTTATAACCGTTATGAGGAATAAATTGTACGTATTTACCTTTGTCTTCAACCTTAATAGGTTTTAGAATGCGAATAAAGCGTTTTGCAGCACTTTGTTCACGAATACCAGCTGCTTGAAGTAAAAATACAAAAGGCGCTGAACTTCCATCCATAATAGGAATTTCAGGACCATTGACATCAATATAAGCATTATCAATGCCTAGACCTGCTAAAGCTGAAAGTAAGTGTTCAACAGTAGCCACTCTAGCATTATTGTAATGGAGTGATGTACATAACATAGTATCACTCACATTTTTATAACAGGCTGGAATTTCAACAACTGGATCTAAATCAACACGTCTAAAAACAATACCGGAATTAATAGGAGCAGGTCTTATTTTAAGCTCGGCAGTATCACCTGAATGTAAACCAATGCCTGTCAGTTGAACCATTTTCTTAGGAGTTCTTTGTTTCATCATTCGGTGATCACCTTATTGATAACCTATTTTAGGCAACAGACAGTTTCAGAATAGCAAATAATTATTAACTAGTCTAATTTCTTAATTTTAAAGCGCGGCTTACACCGCAACTTTAATCAATCCTTTCTTCCTGCCGACGTAAAAAAGCCGGAATGTCTAAATAATCAACATCTTGAACAGTAGCGTCAGCTGCTTTTTTAGCAGGTGCCGATGTAATTGACGCTTGCTTACGCATTACTGCAGGCCTGTCTAATTGATGATAATCTAGAGAACCGTCCATTCTTGTCGACTCGTTCATCCTTGCTTTAGTACTGCCTACTTGCGCCCTTCCACGCTCACTACCACCTAAGCCTGTTACAATAACGGTAACACGCATTTCATCTGTCATATCAGGATCAATAACTGTTCCTACTACAACTGTAGCGTCATCAGAAATAAATTCTTTAACAACATCGCCTACTTCTTCAAATTCACCAATAGACATATTTAAGCCAGCGGTAATATTAACTAATATACCTTTAGCGCCAGAAAAGTTAACATCTTCTAATAAAGGAGATGCAATTGCTGCTTCAGCTGCTTGCCGAGCGCGCTGCTCACCAGTTGCACTACCAGTTCCCATCATAGCCATACCCATTTCAGACATAACAGTGCGTACGTCAGCAAAGTCGACATTGATTAAACCAGGTCGCGTAATTAAGTCCGCTATTCCTTTAACAGCGCCAAGTAATACGTTATTAGCAGCTTTAAAGGCATTTAAGAGTGTAATGTTTTTACCTAAAACACTTAATAATTTATTATTAGGGATAGTAATTAAAGAATCAACATGCTCTGCTAAGCGTCGAATACCATCTTCTGCAGCAAGGGCGCGTTGTTTTCCTTCAAAGGAGAATGGTTTAGTGACGACAGCGACAGTCAAAATATTAAGCTCTTTAGCAACTTCAGCAAACACGGGTGCCGCCCCAGTACCAGTACCACCCCCCATGCCAGCCGTAATAAATACCATATCTGCGCCTTCAAGCACCTCACGAATTCTCTCTTTATCTTCTTCAGCTGCTTCACGGCCAATTTTAGGGTTAGCGCCTGCCCCCAATCCTTTAGTTAATTCTTCGCCTAATTGAATATGAATTTTAGCACTTGAATTTTTTAAGGCTTGTGCATCTGTATTTGCGCAGATAAACTCTACGCCATCAATATTTTCGCTGACCATGTGTTCAAGTGCGTTCCCACCACCACCGCCAACACCTACTACTTTTATAATGGCACTGTTTTCCTGGCATTGCGTCAATTCAAACATTACTGCCTCTCCTCTAAATTCTATCTATTTGTTAAACTTAATTCTTTAATTTATCTTTTACTTACAAGAATTAAGTTAAAAATTACCTTGAAACCACTCACGCATTCGCGACCATACACTTTTATTTGTATCATTTAATGTAGGTGCGCTATAGCCGCCTTCATATTGCTGCTTGTAACCATGTAATAATAGGCCTACACCGGTTGCTAAAGCAGGATTTGTGGTTGCTTCTGCCAAACCAGAGATATGATGTGCACAACCATGGCGAACGGGCATTGCAAAACACATTTCAGCTAGCTCCATACCACCTTGTACACTTGCGCCGCCACCAGTCATAACCATACCCGCAGCAATCCTATCTTCAAAACCACTACGAATTAATTCATTTCTGACGAGGTAAAATAATTCTTCATAACGGGCAGAAACAACTTCAGCAAGCGATTTAGCAGATATTTTACGTCCCGGGCGCTCATTTACACTCATCACTTCAATCATTTCATTAGCACTTGCTAATTCAGTCATAGCACAAGCATGCTTTACTTTAATGGCCTCTGCTGCTTTGGTTGGTGTACGTAAAGCCATGGCAATATCGTTTGTTACCTGATCACCTGCAATAGGAATTACAGCAGTATGTTGAATTGCGCCTCCTGCAAACACAGCAATATCGGTCGTACCACCACCAATATCAATCAAGCAAACGCCAAGCTCTTTTTCATCCTCTGTCAGCACGGCATGACTTGAAGCCAGCTGCTCAAGAATAATATCATTCACATCTAACCCGCAGCGCCTCACGCATTTGGCAATATTTTGCGCAGCACTAACAGCACCAGTCACAATGTGAACTCGTGCCTCTAAACGTACGCCTGCCATGCCAGCAGGCTCACGTATACTACCTTGATTATCAATAATAAATTCTTGCGGAAGAATATGTAATATTTTCTGGTCAGCTGGAATCACAACTGCCTTCGCTGCTTCAATAACGCGCTCAACATCAGCTAAAGAAACTTCATGATCACGTATTGCAACAATGCCATGCGAATTTAAGCTCCGTATGTGACTACCGGCAATACCAGCATAAACCGTGCGTACTTCACAACCTGCCATAAGTTCGGCTTCTTGTACGGCCCGCTGAATTGAGTTAACTGTTGCTTCAATGTCGACAACAACACCTCGTTTTAATCCACGGGAGGGATGACGACCTATACCGATAATTTCAATAACACCATCTTGTGTTACTTCACCTATTAAAGCAACAACTTTGGAGGTACCGATATCTAAACCGGTGATGATATTTCTTTCTGATTTTTTAGCCATTATCTTTCCGTCATTTTCTCCATTGCACCGCCATACCGCGCGGATAACGTAAATCAACGCTTGCCATTTGTTCTGGCTTATCTGATAAAACGCCTGCAAAAACGGCAGGATATGCCTTACAGAATCGGTTTATTCTTGTTTCAAGATCGCGTTTACCCAATCGCAACTGAATCCCATTAGAGAGCGTAAGCTCCCAAGCACCATTATTACGCCGCTCTAATACTGTTGCATTTAAATCATAATTATTTAATATCTTACTCATTTTTTTATAAACTTGTAAGACTTGTTGATGTTGATTCTTAGGTCCTTTTAATTGAGGCAATGAAGTGTCTATTATTTCTTTTCCGCCATCAAAAATTTCACCTTCAGCAGTCATCATCATATTGTTCCAAACTGCAATAGGTTTTTTTTCAATTAATTTAATTTTTAAAGTATCTGGCCATACCCTTTCTATTTGAACGCTTTTAACCCAAGCTAGTGAAGATAAGGCTATATGTAGGTGACCAACAGGCAATGAAAAAAAGCTAGCATCGCTAAATTTCTCTAAAGTAGACTCAAGTTGTTTATGAGAAATATGATCATAAGCGGCTGCAATTTTAATAGTATTAATTGGAAAACGTTGTGGATCAGCAATAAATAAATAAATTAATCGAGCCATAAGACAAAGCGCACAAAGAATCAAAAAAGTTAGTAAACTTACATAACGTAATTGACCCTTATATGCACCCATTTTTACCTTGCCTATTATTATTATATTTAAGAATTATTACTTATCTAAACGTAATAGAATTCAACGGCTTATTGATAATTAGTTATTAAATTTTTTCGACAATTCTGATGTATAATTGCTAAATTAATTAGTTGATCTAATAAGGCAGAATAAGTTAAACCACTTGCTTGCCATAATTTAGGATACATACTAATTGACGTAAAACCAGGTAACGTATTTATTTCATTAAAATAAATTTTACCTATTTCTTCATTAACAAAGAAATCAATACGAGCCATTCCCTTACATTTTAAATAGGTAAAAATCTCTGCTGCTATTATCTGTAATTGACTTAAAATTTCTGCATTTAAATTTGCAGGCACCACTAATTCTGTTTGATGGCTCTCTAGATATTTAGCTGTATAAGAATAAAATCCATCTGGATGATAAACTTTAATCTCACCAGCAATACTAACTTTAGGCCCGCTATTAGGTTTTTCATTTTCAAGCACAGCAAGCTCAATTTCGCGCCCTTTGAGATATTCTTCAACAATAATTTCCTCATCATAGCGCAATGCATCTGCAACTGCTGAAGTTAATTGGTCTAAGTTATTTACTTTATGAGTACCTACGCTTGAGCCAAGTGAGCAAGGCTTAACAAATAAAGGCCACCCTAATTCATTGCTGACTTTTTCACAAAAAATTTTCCGCTCTGTATCATTAGTATGCCAAGATAATACCTGATACCGAGCATAGTGAATATTGTGATAAGTACTTAAAATTCGCCTGGTCATATCTTTATCCATACCGATTGCTGAAGTTAATACATCGCAACCAACATAAGCAATACCAGCGAGCTCTAATAAGCCTTGTAAACAGCCATCTTCATATAAGGGACCATGCACAACTGGGAAAACGACATCAACATCAACAGCCGGACGTCCATCCATAAGGAAATTAGGAATTGGTTTAGAGTGAGGTGTTATAACAGGCAGACTTTCTTTAAATGCTAATAAATCCTGATAATTATTTAAATAAAAACGTCCTTCTTTATCCATTCCTATGGGGATAATATTATATTTACTGCTATCAAGCTCACCCAGTACTGATGCGGCAGAAATTAAAGAAATTTCATGTTCACCTGATTTACCGCCATATAAAAGAGCTAGATTAAGAAGTTTCGACATTAATGGTCTCCAATGATATGTACTTCTCGGATAAGTTCAACTGAGGTTTGTTGACTAACAGTATCACGAATCAAGTTAATTAAAGATTCGATATCTTGCGCTGTTGCTTGTCCCTCTTGATTAATAATAAAATTTGCATGCTTTGTGGAGACAGCTGCTCCACCGAGTTGTTTACCTTTAAGGCCACAAGTTTCAATAAGTCTTGCTGCATAATTGCCTGGCGGGTTTCTAAATACTGAGCCACAATTATATTCATTAGTTGGCTGAGTATTTGCCCGGTGTGTTAATAGTTCTTTAATAAGTTGAAGAGAGCGTTCTTTCTCGCCAGGTACTAATTTACAAGTAGCAGCGGTAAACCATTCTTCCTTATCTAAACCACTAACGTGTCGATAAGAAACAGAAAATTCTTCTGGTTTACGTTTACGCTTTATGCCTTGACGATTTATAGTTTCTACTTCGACAACTGATTCCCATGTTTCGCTACCAAAGCAACCTGCGTTCATGCGCAAAGCACCGCCCATCGTTCCAGGGATGCCAGCCCAAAATTCGCCACCAGAAAAATTATTGCGTGCACAAAACCTTGCCATTGTCGCACAGGAAACACCTGCTTCAACACGAATTTGATTATCATCTCCTATTTGTATTTCTTTTAAGCAACCTTGAGTTAAGATAACGGTACCAGCAAAACCACTATCTCTAATTAAGGAATTACTTCCTAAACCCAGCCAGACAATCGGCTCATCTGCAGGTAGATGCTGTAAAAATAAAGCTAAATCATTGATGTTTATAGGTTTATATAATTTCTTCGCTATACCACCTACACGCCAAGTTGTATACGAAGCTAATGATTCATTAAATAGCAATTTACCTTGATAATCCACTTTATCATTAGAAGCGAGATTAATATTGTTCATGCTGTTTCTCTTGAAGTTTGCATCAAATTAATGGCTAACTGTCCTACACTTCCTGCTCCTTGCATTAGGATGACATCATCTGTTGTAATTACTTCATCTAAGATCTGACTAAGATTCTCTTCGTTAACAAGCTTAGCATTTGGACGAGTTAAATGTATTTGCTGAAGTAAAGCTTGACTTGTAATTTCTGGAATCGATGTTTCACCAGCTGAATAAATATCTAATAGTAATAATTGATCGGCAAAACTTAAAGCGTTAATAAACTGCTCAAATAAAGCCTGAGTACGTGTATAGCGATGAGGTTGAAAAATATGTATTAGACGTTTGTTAGGCCAAACCTGACGAAAGGTTTCCAGAGTAGAAAGGATCTCTTTTGGGTGATGACCATAATCATCTACAACAATCGCATTACCTTTTTCAAACTGCCTTTCTCCTAATATTTGAAAACGGCGTCCAACACCTTGAAATTTGAGCAATCCTTGAACGATGGCATTATCATCAACGCCTAGTTCTGTTGCTATAGCAATTGCTGCTAGCGCATTTAAAACATTATGGCGCCCTGGCCATTGAAATTTAATTGCTAAAGGTTGTAATGATTTTGGCCTTTGTACCGTAAATTCACTTAAAAGACCATTTTGAGTCCAATTTAAGGCTCGGTAATCAGCCTCTTCACAAAAACCATAAGTTAAAATAGGCCGCTCAATTGCTGGTAATATATTTCTTACTTCTTCATCTTCAAGGCAAACAACTGCCAAACCATAAAAAGGTAAATGATGCAAAAACTCAATAAAGGTTTTTCGTAAGTTATCAAAATTATTATTATATGTTCCCATATGATCAGCATCGATATTGGTTACTACCGCCATCATCGGCTTTAATTGAAGAAACGAAGCATCACTTTCATCTGCTTCAGCAACTAGATAGGCTGATTTTCCTAACTTGGCATTTGTACCACAACTATTTAATTTACCGCCAATAATGAAGCTAGGATCATAACCTCCTTCGCACAATAAGCTACTCACAAGACTCGTTGTTGTTGTCTTACCATGCGTTCCTGCAATAGCAATTCCATAACGAAAGCGCATTAACTCAGCGAGCATGGCTGCACGTGGAATAACCGGAATATGCTGCTCATAAGCAGCACATATTTCTGGATTATCAGCCTCAATAGCTGTTGAGCGCACAATAACATCAGCATTCTCAATATTTTGAGCTTGGTGACCAATAAAGATTTTAATACCTAATGCTTGTAAATGTTGAACAGCGCGATTTTCACTTAGATCAGAACCTGTAATTTGATATCCATCATTATGTAAAACTTCGGCAATACCACACATGCCTGCACCACCAATACCAACAAAATGAATTTGCTTTATACGCCGCATCCTTGGCGAGAAAAAATGTCCTAAGCTTTCCACAACATTCCCCTTTTATGAAGTCGGCGATCGCAATCCTAGTGATTGCCAACGATTCTCATGATCAATACGTAACAACAAAGCAATGACCATACAATTAACTACCACACTAGCACCTCCATAACTTAACATTGGCAGTGTTAAGCCCTTTGTTGGTAGCAACCCTGAATTAACGCCCATATTAATAGCTGCTTGTAGCCCTAGCCAAAAAGTCAAACCATAAGCAGTGAACGCAGCAAAAAATCTCTCCTGACTATGAGCCGTATAACCAATTGATAAACCTCTAAATACTAATATAGTATAGAGGACTAACACCAAAAGGGCGCCAAACAGTCCCAACTCTTCAGCCAGTACAGCAAATAGAAAATCAGTATGAGCCTCAGGTAAATAAAATAATTTTTGTACGCTATCACCCAATCCTACACCAAACCAACCACCGCGTCCGAAAGCGATTAAAGATTGAGTTAATTGATATCCGCTATTAAATTGATCTGCCCACGGATCAAGAAAAGCTGTTAAACGAGCAACCCGATAGGGTGATGAAACAGCTAGCATAGCTAAACAACAAATTACAACTATAAGCAAACCTAGATAATAACGCAATTTTACGCCTGCTAAAAATAACATAGCCATAACTGTCCCAGCAATGACTACTGTCGCACCAAAGTCAGGCTCAAGTAAAAGTAGACAGGCAATTAAACTTAAAATGATCATCGGTTTAATAAAACCAAAAATAGATTTCTCTACTGTTTTTTGCTGTCTCACTAAATAACCCGCCACATAGAAAATCATAATTAATTTAGTGAGTTCAGAAACCTGAATACCAATAGGGCCTAATGACAACCACCTACGACTTCCATTTACTGTATGGCCAATGCCCGGAATTAAAACAGCAACTAACATTATCAAGCAGATAAAAAGTAGCGGCATACTGCTTTTCTCCCAAACACTACTATCTATACGCATAATAATTAAAGCAAGAAAAAAGCCTACGAAAAGAAATACAAACTGGCGAATGAGGAAATGAAAAGGATTATGATAATATTTAGTTGAAACCATAACCGAACTCGATGCAACCATCATAAGACCAATAATAATTAACCCAAGCACGGCGCTCATTAACCACTTGTCATAAAGAGATAGTGGCTTATGTGTTGGCTTACCTCGCTGGGTGTAATGACGTGGCTGCATCATCATAATTCCTCTACTAGACTCGTAAACACTTCACCACGATGATTAAAATCTCGAAACATATCCTGACTGGCACAAGCAGGTGATAATAAGACGATATCCCCCGCCTGAGCCTGCTCAGAAGCAATGCTGACAGCTTGCTCTAGGCTCTTGGCATGCAGTGAAGGAACAACACCTTCAATAGCTTGCTCAATCTTAGCAGCATCTTTACCTATGAGAACCACTGCCCGAACAAATTGCATCACTGGTATTTTTAATTCACTAAAATCAGCACCCTTACCTAAGCCTCCTGCAATTAAAACTATTTTTCCTTGCATGGCACTACCCATCCCTAAAATGGCTGAAATAGTTGCTCCAATGTTAGTACCTTTTGAATCATTAACCCAATCAACCCCATTTATTGTTCTTACCTTTTGACAGCGGTGAGAAAGTCCTGAAAAGGTTTTTAAAACAGAAGACATTACCTCTATACTTATGCCAGCGGCAAAAGATAAAGCACAGGCAGCTAAAGCATTTTGCCAATTATGTCTACCTTTTAAGCACAATAAATCGACAGCGAGAAATGGTAAATTACCATTGGCTAAAAAATAATTATTATCCTTATAAGTTATACCCCAATTTCCGATGGTAGCTGTGTCTAGACCAAAAGTAACTAAATTAGCATTAATGTTTTCTACCTTAGGGAATGGATAAGTCTGTTTATCGTCTCGATTGTAAATTAAGAATTGAGCATTTAGATATATTCGTTGCTTTGCTTGGCAGTAAGCCTCAAGGCTAAAATGTCTATCTAAATGATCTGGTGAAATATTTAATATTGTTGCAGCAAGTGGTGCGAGTGAAAATGTTAAGTCTAATTGAAAACTAGATAATTCAAGTACCCATAAATCATATTGTTGTTTATCATCAAGGAGATCAAGCACTGGTAAGCCTATATTGCCAGCTACGGCAACTTTTAACCCTGCAGCTTTAGCTATTTCCCCTACTAGCGTTGTTACCGTAGATTTACCATTAGTCCCAGTTATAGCAATAACAGGTTTATTAACTTCTCTAGCAAAACACTCTATGTCACCAATAATAGGAATACTCTGATTTCTAGCTTCTATAAAAACTGGAATATTGAGTGCCACGCCAGGACTGGCAATAATCTCTTTCAATTGAGGATAAATACTTATAGGTAAATCACCAAGAAAAATGTCAACACCAGGAAATTCTTGCTTAAACTCAGTTAAATTATTTACTTCTTTTCTAGTATCATAGAAGATAAAAGGTAAATTGCGACGTTGTAAATAGTTCGCAATAGATTGGCCAGTTTTACCTAGGCCTACAACTAGATAAAGGGATTGAGTCATTGTTCACCTAACGTAATTTTAAAGTTGCTAAACCACATAAGACAAAAACGACAGTCATAATCCAAAAGCGTACTATAACCTTAGGCTCCGTCCAGCCTTTAAGTTCAAAATGATGATGAAGAGGAGCCATTCGAAATAATCTCTTCCCACCTGTATATTTAAAATAACCCACTTGCAAGATTACTGATATTGTTTCAATCACAAACAAACCACCCATGATTAATAATACTAATTCTTGCCTAACCATAACCGCAATAATGCCTAAAGCAGAACCTAAGGCTAAAGAACCAACATCTCCCATAAAAACTTGGGCGGGATATGTGTTATACCAAAGAAACCCTAAACCGGCACCAACAATTGCTGAGCAAAAAATAGTAAGCTCACCTATATTAGCTAAATAAGGAATACCTAAATAATGAGCATAAACGTTATTGCTACTTGCGTAGGCAAATATACCTAAAGCACCTGCCACCATTACTATAGGTACAATTGCTAAACCATCCAAGCCATCTGTTAAATTAACGGCATTACTACTACCAACAATGACAAAATAAGCTAAAATTGGAAAAAATAGTCCAAGATCAATTAGCCAGTTTTTAAAAAAAGGAATACTAAGCTCCGTTTGTAAAGGCATACTAGAGCTAAAATAAAGAACCACAATAGCAATTATTGCAATGATTGATTGCCATAAATACTTCCAACGACCGGGTAAACCTTTACTATTTTTGCGCACGACTTTGCGATAGTCGTCAACCCAACCGACAATTCCAAACCCAAGCGTCATTAGTAATACTAACCATAATGAAGGTTCACCTAGATCACCCCAGAGTAAGCAGCTTACTGAAATTGCAACAAGAATAAGTACCCCACCCATTGTTGGCGTACCCGCTTTTGTTAAATGAGTTTTTGGTCCATCCTCACGCACGACTTGACCTAGCTGTAAATTTCGAAGCCATTTAATCATAAAAGGGCCACAAAAAAGACCTACTAAAAGTGCGGTTAAAGCAGCTAAAATGGACCGAAATGTTAGGTATTGAAAAACTCGAAACGCATGATACTGTCCTTGTATTAACTGCGTTAACCAATAAAGCATATCTTTTCCTCTTGCGAAAATTAAAATATTTAACTTGATCAGCTAGTGATCGTACAAAAATTGGCAAGCATATCACATGCCTAAAGTATTAACCCACTAGTTCATGCACTATTTTTTCCATACTGGCTGAGCGAGATCCTTTCACTAGCACCGTTGTATCTTTATCAAGCCAGGCCAATAAATCTTTTGTTAACTCTTCTTGCGAAGCATAGTGACGGGCGCTACTTCCAAATGCTTTACTAGAAAAAACACTATGTTTACCACATGTTAACAATAAATCTATTCCTTTACGCTGTGCAGCATAGCCAATTTCTTCATGATGCTGTTGAGTCCACATACCTAATTCACCTAAATCCCCTAGAACTAAAATACGCCGGCCTTGCCGCTTTGCTAATACCTCTACAGCAGTTAGCACAGAACGTAAATTTGCGTTATAAGTATCATCAATAACCAAGGATTCATTTTTACCTTGTAAATAAGTTAACCGTCCGGATACCCCTTTAAAGTTTTGTAATCCGCGAATTATTTCTTCTAGGGAAATACCTACAGCAAGGCAACAAGAAGCGGCAGCTAGTGCATTGCGTGCCATATGCTCACCCGGAACCTGTAAAGTTATATCGCTCTCAGCTGAGGAAGTGACTAATGTAAAGGAAGCGAAACCTGCCTCATTTAGTAAAAAGTTTTTCGCATAAACATTTGCTTGCTTTGTCAATGAAAAACGAATGGTTTGTTTATCAGCTAACAAATTATCCCAAAAATGTGCATAATCGTCATCGTCATTTACTACAGCCGTCCCCTTATCTGTAAGGCCAGCGTAAATTTCACCTTTAGCTCGAGCAACACCTTCAATTGATCCAAAGCCTTCAATATGCGCAGGCGCAATATTATTAATTAAGGTTACCTGGGGTTGTACTATTTGTACTGTATGAGCAATTTCGCCTATATGATTAGCCCCTAATTCAAAAACAGCATAGCGATGTTCAGGTTTTAGCTGTAAAACACTTAAAGGCACCCCGATATGATTATTCAAATTACCTGGTGTTGCATGAGCAGGCTTGGTTAAAATACTAGCTATCATTTCTTTTACGGAAGTTTTACCATTACTACCGGTTAAAGCAATAACTGGGCAATTTATTGATTTCCGATGTAACTTAGCCATTGTAGTCATAGCTTGTAGAGTATTTTTAACAACAAATTGGGGAATATTAATGCCATCAATTTGTCTCTCGCATAAAATTGCAATAGCACCTTTAGCTTGCGCCTCAGCAATAAAATGATGACCATCAAATTTTTCACCCGGCAAAGCAATAAATAAATGACCTGGTAAAACTTTCCGACTATCAATAGAGATACCTGTTACAAAAAGAGGTTGACTATATTGACATCCTAATTGTTGAATTAAAGTTGTAATGTTCATAGTATTATTAAGGAAGGTATTAAAATAAGTGTAGTGATTATTAACCTTACACACTAATGTTAGTAAAATGCAATATAAATTATTAAGGAAAAGCCGCTACTGTTTTAATTTCCTCTATATTAAGAGTAATATCAATTTAAGCAATTTCGTTTTCCTTAAATTCTTTAATATCTGATATATCAGTAATATTTAGTAATTTATAATAATGTCTTAAACTTTCTGCCGTTAATGGCCGCTTTTTTTCATCAAGTAAAAGTGTATCTAATTCATCACTTAGCTGCTTGGCTGTATCCAACATAATAGTAAAGCGTTCTTTATCGATAGTAGGATTACCTGAAGAATGCATGAATAAGCATAAGCCTCTTACCGAAAATCCCCCAATATTTTGCAAATCGAAAACCCCTGTCGGTGTTGCAGCTGCAAGGCTGCATAAAATGGGGCCCTGACCATTGGAATATTGATGTCTATGAAACAAGTGGCCTTCGCCAAACCTCAAGCCAGCAGCTAATACAGTTTGCAGTAATTCATATCCTGCTAGCTGACGATTTTCTTTAGCCAGTAAAAACATCATGACTGAAGGGCCTGTTTCATTATTACTTTCATAAGATGACTCATTATTTATAACTTCATCAACTAAAATAGGTTTTTTATCATCATGTTCACTAGCACTAATTTTTACATTAGCTAAATCCTCTTCTTCGTTTAATAGGTTAGAATTAACTTTGCGTACAGCAATAATGTCATCAAACGGCTTATTTTCTACTTTACCTAACGGCGGTTGATAGCTTGAGAAACGATTGGCTTGACGTTTGGTTTTCATTAAACGTCCTATTGCAATGACTACGCCAATTAGTAATATTACATTGAGTACTAGACTTAAGTTTGCCTGCATATTGACTCCTATTCACTGTCCGCTACATTTATACCTCTTAGAATTAAAGGTATATCACTAATACTTTTTAGCGTATTAAAATTAAAATTTATTAAGCCTCAGTTATTGCTAAAGCTTGCTCAACATCAACAGAAACGATTCGAGAGACGCCTGGCTCACGCATAGTTACACCAATTAAATGATCAGCTAATTCCATCGTTATCTTGTTATGCGTTATAAACAAAAATTGCACTACTTGGGACATTTCTTTTACTAAATTACAAAATCGTCCAATATTTACATCATCTAAAGGCGCGTCTACTTCATCTAACATACAAAAAGGAGAAGGATTTAACTGGAAAATAGCAAATATTAGCGCCACTGCTATCATTGCTTTCTCTCCTCCGGATAGCAGATAGATTGTATTATTACGCTTTCCTGGCGGCTGCGCTGTAATTAAGACGCCTGCTTCTAATAAATTATCACCAGTTAACTCTAAGGCAGCTCGCCCTCCACCGAAAAGACGTGGAAATAAAGATTGAAACGTAGCGTTCAC
This sequence comes from Legionella busanensis, assembly GCF_900461525.1. Classification (NCBI taxonomy): domain Bacteria; kingdom Pseudomonadati; phylum Pseudomonadota; class Gammaproteobacteria; order Legionellales; family Legionellaceae; genus Legionella; species Legionella busanensis. Next base: position 3,129,190 of record NZ_UGOD01000001.1, read on the forward strand.
GTCATTAAATGTTTGTTGAAAACGCAATTTTGTTTCTTTATCTAACTTTTCAATCGCAACCTCAAGCATTGCTAGGGCATTAATCAAATCGCTATATTGCTCGTCTAAATACTGTTTTCTTTGCATTTCATTGCTATATTCCTCAATAGCTGCAAGGTTAATAGCACCTAGGCGATTTATTTCCGTAACGATTTCTTCAATATGCTGCTCACGCACTTTAATAGTTATTTCAGGTGCTAATGCCTTAATTAGGGCTTGCACTTGAAACCCTTGCTCTTTTAATACATCTAATAGATTACCGATTTGCACTCGAAATGTCTGTAGTTGTAACTGCAGTTGTTGCATTTTTTCTTGTAAAATTTTAATTTGCTTTTCATCTGCTTTAATTTTAGCTTCTTGAGCTGTAAATTTGGCTTTGTCATCATTAAGCTCTTCGCGTATGACTTGTAAAGATTGCTCTACTTTTTTATGCTCTTCTAATCTCACTTCTAATTTTTTTTCGCAAGAAAAATTAGATTCTAAAAGTGTAGCGAGCTGTTTATCATCTTCCTTTAAACGTTCCTTTAATAAGATTAACTTGTCTTGTTTAGCAGCAGCATTAGCAGTAATTTGTTTATAAGTTAATTGATTACGTTCATTTTCTATCTCTAATTGATGCATCAAATTACGTGCCTCATGTAAATCTTTTTCTTTAAACAAAAAGGCATCATCAAAATCTTGTTTGCTTCTATTATATTGCTCTTGTTCAGCTAAGAACTGTTGCTTTAAGGGAAGAGCTGCTGCAATTATTTGGTCTATAGTAAAGCGTTGATCAGCTAAATCTACTAATCGTTGTTTTATTTGTTCATTATCTTTTAATAGCTCTTGCCTCTTCGTATTAAGTTGCTCAATTTTCAATTGGAGCGTATCAATTCTTGTTTTTTCTGATCTAATTTCATCAAGAATAATATTTAATTCTTCTTTAGAAGCAACTACTTTCTCCTGCTGCTCTTCTAAAAACAAATGAAGTTCATCACGTTTTTGTTTTAATTGTTCTAAATTCGTTTGGGCTTGTTGAAGCTCGCTTTCTAAATGACTTAATTCCTCTTGCTTAGCTAATAAACTAACGGTATCTACAGGGGCTTTTCCCGTAATTCGAATCCACCCTTTAGCAAGCCAGCAACCCTCTTTTGTAATAATTGACTCATCCTCACCAATTTGAGGCAGCCAACTACAAGCTTCTATAACACTTGAGGCTGTAAAAACCTTATGCAAATTTGGTAAAAAATAAGGTACAGAGCTACTTATTTTATCAGCTAGGCATGGATAATTTGTTGATTTTTTTAAATTAAAATAAGGAGTAGTAAAACTTTGCGAGTTATCTGCTAGTTCATTTAATTTAGCTAAAATAGGTTGAAGTGAGGTAACAACGGTTGCTTGCAAATAGTCTTTTAAAACTAATTCGCATGCATATTGCCATTCTTTATCCACTATTAAGCTTTCAAAAAGACGCGGGTGATCTTTTATTGAGCTATAGCTTTGCTTTTTAATCGTAGCTAAGATCGCAGCCACTGACGCATGCTTTGCTGTTAACTGATGCATTTGATCTTGAGCCTGATATAGTTCTGCTTCCGTTTGTATTAATTGTTGACGTATCTCACCTAAATTATTAAATAGTCTTTGATAATTGATTTCTTGCTCTGTCTTTTTATTTTCTAAGTGTATTAAATTGGTTTTCTCCTGCACGAGATTAATAGCATTTAATTCTTGAGTAAGTGAAGACAACAAGTCTGTGTTTTTATCAAAAGTAATTTGTACATTTTGCTGTTCTTGAATGATATGTTGATAATGCACTTGTTGCACTTGTAGCTCTTGTTCAGTACGAGTTAAATTGGTTTGGACTTCTTTAATTTTTGTTTGCCACTCTAACTGCTCTTGTTTTGCAACTTGATATAGTTGCTGCTTTTTTATTAATTGCTGTTTAGAAGCCTCTAAATTAAACTCAGTTCGTTTAATATCATCCTGATAATTTTGTATTAATTTTTGTTCATGGTTTAATTGAGTATTTAACTCCAGCTGTTCTGTATAAATAGTTTGTCTATTCATTAATAAGCGCTGATGTTCTTGATTTTGCTGCTGCAATTGTTCTTCTAAGCGAGCAATTTCTGTTGTTAATTGATAAAAATGGGCTTGCTGGGTTTCAATTACATCCTGCGTTTGCTCTATTCTTATTTTTAAAGAGGTATTGTGGCTATATATTTGTGTAATACTAGTCTGATATTGCTCATAATCTATAGTAAACTGGTTAATTTGGTTTTCTAATTGTGATGATTGCTTAGTTAAGTCTTGCCATTTGAGCGCTATTATTTCTGCTTTATAAGTTCGCTCCAAATTCTTTAGTTCTTGATAATATGCAGCTGCTTTTGCTTGTCGTTCAAGTCGCTGTAATTGTTTAGTAAGCTCATCCCTGATATCACTTACTCGGGCTAAATTTTCTCGAGTCTGATTTATACGCATGACAGTTTCACGTCGTCGCTCTTTATATTTAGAAATGCCTGCTGCTTCTTCTAAATGAGCACGTAACTCTTCAGGCTGTGCTTCAACTAATCTTGATACAGTCCCTTGACCAATAATTGAATATCCGCGAGCGCCTGCACCGGTGCCTAAAAAAAGATCGGTAATATCGCGTCGCCTACAGCGAATTCCATTTAAAAAATAAAGAGAATCCCCTGCACGAGTTACTAATCTTTTAATAGCAATTTCTTGATAATTACCATATTGGCCACCAAGCCTGCCTAATGAATTATCAAAAATCAATTCAACTGAGGCTTGTCCTACCGCTTTACGGTTAGTTGAACCATTAAAAATAATATCTGTTAAGGATTCACCCCGTAAGGTTTTAGCGGAGCTCTCTCCTAATACCCATCTAACTGCATCAATGATATTTGACTTTCCACAACCATTTGGACCAACCACAGCTACCAGATGGCTGGGGAAAGGAATAGAGATTGGATCAACAAATGACTTAAATCCTGCTAATTTTAATTGTTTTAGATGCATCAGTAATAAAATAGAAAAAGATTACAAAATTGTACCTTAAGGATTTTAGGAGGAGAAGATAAAATCTTGTAGTACCTACCCTTATTGATAGTTACTATTTTAAACCGTACTGATTTATTTTATCTAACAACTTTTCTATAAAATCAGTACTTTGTTTATAATCATTTACCAAATTATCATAAGCAATTTGTAGCGCTTTATGCTTCTCCTGATCGACATTGCGCCTAGATTTATTTACCTCATCATTCAATTTAATTAACTTAAATTTTAATTCTTTAATTTCATTTTGTAACTTTAGACGTTCTTGCTTTAATTTAGCAATACGCTTTATAAAAACCTGATAATATTTTTTTCCAATTAGCGTTATAAATAAGTTATTAATAATGAGAGGAAAAATCCAAATTGGCCAAGCTTTAAAAAAGAAATGAAATCCAGGCGAAGAATGCATGATAGGTATATCTGGCTCTTGAAAACCACCTAAAAAATGGGCTAATAGATATTGTTCCCAAAAATAAAATCCGCTAGATAAAAAAGTTACGACTACAATTAAGATTAAATATCCTATAATTTTATTAATTGTTGCTTTACGCAATTCTTTTATCCATGCTGAAATGGGCTTCTTTCAAAATTTGCTGCAAGGAGTCAAGTTACAGGTTGCGCCAGCGCACAGAACCGGAGTGTACCGAAAGTACATGAGGATTTGAGCACTGCCGCAGCCTGCAAATTGGCCCTTGCGGTAGAGTTTCAAAAGAAGTCTAATGAAGTTACTTGCCAATGTACCTTAATCACGTGAAAATAAAAAGTATTCGTATTGCTTAGGAGATAGGATGACCGCCGATACTGAATTAAGCCAACTTATGCAATCAGTTGCTGAAAAAAGTCTGCAAATGTTAGAAAGTTTTCGTAACCAACCACCACAGCTTCCACTATGGATTAATCGTTTCATTGATTTAACCAAAGATTTTCAAGCGCTCATGGCAACTTTCTTTAAAAATCCAGAAAAAATTTGGCAATATCAGATTGCTTATTGGCAAGATGCCATGAGTTTGGCGCAAGATCAATTTACTTGTTGGCTAGAAGGGAAATCTATGCCAATTGAAGACAAACGATTTAGTGGCGATGAGTGGGTTAATAATCCTTTTTTTAATTTATTAAGCCAGCAATATTTATTAGCTAGTGAACATTTTAATACCTTGCTTGAAAGGTTAGATTATGGCGATAAACGTTTAGCTAAACGAGTACAATTTTTTAGCCGGCAATATTTAGATGCGTTATCTCCAGCCAACTTTATTCATACTAATCCACAATTAATGGCAGAAACTATTCAAAGTCATGGCAAAAATTTACTGCGCGGACTACAAAACTTATTAACCGATATGGAATCTGGATCAGCTCGTTTAATTATTAAAATGACTGATATGGATGCTTTTAAAATTGGTAAAAATCTAGCAACGACACCTGGGAAAGTAATTTTCCGCAATGAAATGATGGAATTAATCCAATATACCCCACGCACTGAGAAAACATATACTATCCCCTTAATGATGATTCCGCCTTGGATAAATAAATACTATATACTTGATTTGAGTGAAAATAATTCACTTATTGGCTGGCTTGTTAAACAAGGAATTACAGTTTTTGTTATCTCCTGGGTTAATCCCGATGCTACCTTTGCAAAGAAGGGCTTATACAGCTACTTAAGCGAGGGGCCGATGACTGCTATTGAAGTAATTAAGGAGCAACTACAAGTAAACAAGGTCAACACCTTAGGTTTTTGTATAGGAGGAACTTTACTCGCCTGCCTTCTCGCCTACTCTAAAGCACATAATAAAAAATCAATTAGGAGTGCTACATTTTTAGCATCCATGATTGATTTTAGTGATCCAGGCGATATCTCTGTCTTTATTGATGAGCATCAAATCAGACACTTAGAAGAGCAGATGAAATTAAAAGGTTATTTAGATGGACGCTTTATGGCAAGTACCTTTAATTCACTGCGAGCAAACGATTTAGTATGGTCCTTCTTTATTAAGAATTATTTACAAGGTCAAAATCCTGTTCCTTTTGATATTCTTTACTGGAACGCTGATGCCACCAATATGCCTGCAAAAATGCATTCTCAATATCTACGTTGGATGTATTTACATAATAATTTAATCAAACCGGGTAAAATTAAATTAAATCATACACCTTTAGATGTTAATAAAATTGACGTACCAACTTATTTTATCTCCACAAAAAAGGATCACATCGCCCCTTGGCAAACAACTTATGTTGGTTTTCAAGCAATGAAAGGTGAAAAACAATTTCTTTTAGGGGGTTCTGGCCACATTGCAGGTATTATTAATCCGCCCTGTGCTAAAAAATATGATTATTATGTAAATCCTGCAACTGATCTGTCTGCAGATGAATGGTTTAATAGTGCAACTAAATATACAGGTTCATGGTGGCCTACTTGGTTTAAATGGCTTAAGAAAAAATCTGGTCCTTTAAAACTTGCGCCTAAATTTTCTGAGCTTCCCTATAAGCCCTTAATAGCTGCGCCAGGTAAGTACGTCTTTCAAACAACTTCACGTCCCGAAGCCGACGTTGAAAAAGAAAAGGAAATTACAGAGTCATAATATAAAGTTATTTATTAGGTCTTTTTCTAAACTGGCGGCAAATAGATGAGATTAATTGAAAAAGGCTGAAAAAGTAAAGCGTCATGAGGTACATGAGCATCCTCATCTGCATGTGAACAGGCTTTGAAAACTGTGTTTTCTGATTAGCATTGTTGTGTAAATAAATTTTAGAGATATTTATTATCAACTTATTTTATGTCATCTTAGAAATTCTCTGTCATCCCTTTGTGAGTTCTCTGTCATCCCCGCGCAGGCGGTGATCCATTTTAATTAGTACTGGACTACACTTCAAATAGATTCCCGCCTACACGGGAAAGATATTAGCTTTATATTGAAAAAGGCATCCATTAATTACGTAACAAGGCCAATAGGAAACTCATGAGCATTTCCATCTACACGGGCACAGGCTTTGCAGTATTATTTTCGTTCAAAATATATCAAATACAGCTTTTTGGTGCAGAGGTAATCTATTACTATTGAATACCAAACCAACCACCCGTATCTCCTCCGGCCCAACATGATGCTGAGCGGCAGGCAGCAATTTTATTACTGCATAAATCTTTAAAAGATTGCTCTGCACTAATATCTTGATTCTGGTAACCTTGAGGCTGACAAATTCGATTGCTATAACTACCTTGAACACGAATTTGGCCCATAACCGATATAGAAGGTGAAACAGCATAAACACCAGGACTATGTGAATAACAGGCTATATAACACCCAGGCATGCCAGTATAGCTATTATCAGTAGGAATTAAAACTTTCATCGCCCCTGGATATGGGTGATTTACTACACCAGAATTAGGTATGACATACACTGGAAAAGGAGAAGGCAATAATCTTTGATTAATAGAATCAGACGCCTGATTTTGATTAGTTTGTAATACTTGGGTGCCGCTATAAGTTGTTATCATTAATGAGCTTAATAAAATACTTGATGAGCTTACTATTAGCTTATTCATAATAATTCCTTCTTAATAGTTCGCTATTTTTAGTATAGACTGCCTCCTATAAAGATATTTTATTTGTTTTTGTCGATTAAAGGTTTAAATAATAATATATGATTCAGGCAGATTTAATTATTCAACAAACTAAAAATTGGATTACCTCATTTATTATCCCTTTAAAACTTTGTCCTTTTGCGAAGTATGTTATTGATCAAAATACTATTCGATTTAGTATTAGCCAGGCGCCAAATAAACAACTTGCATTAGCTGATTTACGCAATGAAATTATCAATTTGGAAAGTAATAAAACTATCGAAACAACTATTGTAATCTTTCCAGAGTTATTTAAAGATTTTTTAACTTATTTAGATTTTACTGCGTTTGCTGAGAAAAAACTTATAAAAAAACAATATGAGGGTATTTATCAATTTGCGACCTTTCATCCTGATTATTGTTTTGCTGATGCTGAAAGCCAAGACGTTACTAATTATACTAATCGCTCGCCTTATCCCTTGGTACATATTTTACGAGAAGAAAGTATAGAGCAAGCTATTGCTTTTTATGGAAATACTGAAGAAATACCACTTAATAACATTGCGCTTCTACGTAAACTTGGTTTAGAAAAAGTAATTACAATCATTTCTAAAACAAATACGATGACATGTACTAACAATATAGAAAATTCTAGCTAAGCTAATAATTTTAATAATTATCTTTTTAAAATAGAAGGTATCTTAAAAAGGAATTTATTAATTTAAATTTTATTCTAGCTATCGCAAATAGTAAGTCTACGATAGCTGAATAAAATTAATTATTATCTTTTACCATCAGCCTTTTTTGCTTCTTCAACAACAGATAGCATAGCTTTTTCAAAAATCTCAAATGACTTTTGCATATAATCCAAAGCCTTGTGGCCATTTTCAACAGCAAGATTAATTTGCTTTTCTATAAATTCTTCAGGTTTTTTAATTTTTGCGAGCTCTTCAGGCTTTAAATACTTAAAATTTTGTAATGTTTTAGCATTTAATTCAGCGATAGCTTGCAAAGGTTCCTGAGCTTTTCTCGCTAGGTCTGTCCAGCGTTCTAAATATGCTTGGTTCATAATTAAACCTCCTTATGTTGCACTGCACAATATTAGATTAGCTCTTCTAACTTATATTGTCAATTAATTGAAGCAATATTCTTATAATTGAATAAATGCTAATAAAATTGTTAAAAAAGCCAATTTAATTATTCGTTACTAATTAATTTTTATTACCACTAAGCAGTCTATTTAGCTTTAAATAAAGATTGCCACTGATTAAACATTTCACCAACCTGCTGCTGCCAAAGCTGAGCTGTTTGCTGGTAGTCCTGTAAATAAGGACTTTTTTTGATAGAGGTCTCAAATGAAGCAAATAACTGCTCTAAAATATTTTTATATGCTTGGCTCATTGGATGACTAGCTAATACAATTAAATGTTTTAACATATCTGCGGATAGAAATTGACTGGTTGTACTTTCCATTTCTACTAGGATTTGTAATAGGGTAGCACTCGTTATATCTTTATTAGTGCTACTATCTTCTACTCGAAAGGCGATACCTTGAACAACATAACCCTGTAATTCCTCAACGGTAATGTATTGACTTCTTTCAGTATCATAAAGGCGACGGTTTTTGTATTTTTTTATTAATCTCACCATTTAATCCCCAATTAATTCTTACTTAACCTTAATACATATGTAAACCACCGTTGATACTTAAGTTTGCGCCAGTAATATAGCGACTTTTCTCATTAATTAAAAACTCCACTACCCAAGCTACTTCTTCAGGCTCTGCTAAACGCTTAGCGGGGATTAAATCAATAATTGCCTCTAAAATATCCGGTCGAATTCCTTTCATCAAACGTGTGTTTACATACCCAGGCGAAATGCTATTTACAGTGACATTAAAGGCCATTAACTCTTGCGCTAAGCTTTTTGTAAATCCATAAATACCAGCCTTAGAAGCCGCATAATTAGCTTGGGAGAATTGACCTTTTTGAGCATTGACTGAGGAAATATTAATAATACGGCCACTTTTTCGAGCCCGCATGGTTTCTACTACTTGCCGAGTAACATTAAACATGCCATCTAAGTTAACGCGCAATACCTCATCCCATTGCTGTTTAGTCATTTTGTGGAAAACTGCATCACGCGTGATACCTGCATTATTAATAAGCACATCGACTTGCCCAAATTCTGCAATCAGCCCTGTAATGACTCTTTCGCATTCATTAAAATCAGTTACGTCCATATGTCGAAAATGCAAATGTTTATATCCTTGCTGATTTAATTCCTGTTGCCAGACCTCCCCTTTGTTATCTGTTACTACATCAAGTGCTACAACATGGCCAAAATAAGGAGCTAACTGCTTTGCAATGGCAGTACCAATATCGCCTGTTCCCCCAGTAATTAATATAACCTGTTCATTTTGCATTTTTTTTAACCTTATGCATATTTAACGTAACTGATTTATTTTACATATATTGACCACCATTTATATCTAAATTTGCACCTGTAATAAAACTAGAATCAGGAGACGCAAAGAAAGCAACAGCTTCTGCAATTTCGCTTGGCTTTCCTAATCGGCCTACAGGAATATTAGCAATAATACTGTTTAAAATATCTTCTTTCATGCTAGTAAGCATGTTTGTTTCTATGTAACCAGGTGAAATAGTATTAACTGTAATGCCTTTATTTGCTACTTCCAAGGCTAAGCTTTTACTAAATCCAAAAAGAGCGGCTTTGGTAGCTGCATAATTACATTGCCCAAATTGCCCTTTACGACCATTAATTGAAGAAATATTTATAATACGTCCATAATTTTTATCAATCATATGGGGAATAATATTTCGGGTCATGTTAAATACACTTGTTAAATTGGAATCCACGACCAGTTGCCATTGCTCAGGTGTCATTTTTTTAAGACTACCATCGGCTGTAATACCAGCATTATTCACTAATGTATCAATATGCCCATAACGCTCAATAATAAGTGCTGTTAATTTTTCGCAATCTGAAAATTTACAAATATCAGCATAAACAATATCAATATTGTACCCTGCTTCCTGCTGAGCTTTTTGCCATTGCTTTGCCTCTTCATGTTTACCATTTTTAAAATAACAGGCAATGACTTGGTAATCTTTTGCCAACTGCTGACAAATTGCTGAGCCAATACCGCCTGTACCCCCAGTAACGACAGCTATTTTCCGCTCCATAGAAATAGACCTCGTGCAAGTTAGTGGATACTTATAAAGTAAGTATATTTTTTTACTTTATGCCTACATAAAAAGCAAATCATTTCATATTTCCAAACTATAAAAAAATATTAAATGCAAAATAAAGGCCAAACTTATTTAAAATTACTTGTTTCTATTAAATATCAATAGGAAAAACTTAATAATTTTTTTAGTCACGCTAAGAAGCAATTATAACTTTTAGAGTAGTTTACCTATTATTTTGAACTAACTAGATTGATTGCTTTTGAGCATTATTTAATAAATTTATGTAAAAAAAGACTCACTATTCCTTGTGCCACTATGTGAGGTTATTTTAAATGTTTTGCCGCGCCCAACCTAAACTCCCTATAAAATCGACTGACAAAGAATTACTTTTGTATATCTGAATTAATTTAAACTGGTACTCTAAATTAATATTGAGCAATTGTTAACATGAATTGTTAATGGGTATTAACTTCATAATTAACACCCATTAACATACTATACCCTATCAAATTTTAACCTGTTTTGGTACAAAATTTTTGATTTGCTGAGCAAATTGATGTAGAACTTCCAAACCAGATTCTTCAGCTTGCTTACACCATTGTTGTAACGATTCTACTAATTCCTTTTGAGAAGTCGCTGTCTTTAGCCAAATATTTTGGAGAGATTGACGATAAAAATAAACAATTTGCAAACGTTCACGCTGGGCTAATAAAGCCTGCAGTTTGGTTTTCGCACGAGGGGATAATAAACTATCTTGCAAGCGTAATAACCGACCAGCGCATTGAAATAGCTTTTTCTTGGCTTTATCATCTTTGGCTAAGCGCTTTTCCAGTTTAAGCGTTGGTAGAACGACACGTTTATAATAAAAAGACATAACCTGAAAACGATTATTAATCACAGCCCTAACAGTATCTAGATCAACATGAAGCTTTCTTTCATCAGTTGCTAGCTTTGGCGGTAATTTTTTAACCTTAGCCAATCCTAACCAGGATAAACAGCGAATATACATCCAGCCAATATCAAATTCCCACCATTTTATTGAGAATTTAGCAGATGAGGCGAAAGTATGATGATTATTATGCAACTCTTCGCCACCTATCCAAAAACCCCATGGAAAAATATTGGTTGCCGCATCAGGGCATTCAAAATTCCGATATCCCCAATGGTGACCTATACCATTAACTACCCCTGCAGCATGAACGGGAATCCAAAGCATTTGGATAGCCCATATAGTAATGCCAGGAAGGCCAAAAAGTAATAAATTAATGATAAACATGAGCAAAATACCTTTGGCCGAAAAGCGACTATATAGATTGCGTTCAATCCAGTCATTTGGCGTACCATGAGAATACTTTGCAATCATAGCTTTATCTTTTGCTGCGTTTCTATAAAGCTCTGCACCTTCCCAAAAGACTTTTTTTATGCCTAAGACCTTAGGACTATGTGGATCACCTTCAACATCGGTAGTAGCATGATGTTTACGGTGAATAGCTACCCATTCTGCTGTAATCATACCGGTGGTTAACCATAGCCAAAAACGAAAGAAATGACTCACAATAGGATGCAACGTTATTGCTCTATGGGTTTGACAACGATGAAGATAAAGGGTAACTCCAGCGATTGTAATTTGTGTTAAAACTAGTGTGGCTATAACATAGCCCCAAAAAGAAAGATTTAATAATCCAAACATCATAAACTGCTCCTCGCAAAGATGTGATGCTAAATAGTTTCAGTATTATGCTGTTAGTTACAAATAGAAGCAACTACTGTTAAACTTTATAGTTAGAATTTTGTACAGTAAGCGTTATTTTCAAATGGTTACTATTATAATATTAACACAGAATGAGACTTATTATTGGAAATTTTATGAATAAAAGATTAAATTACCTGTTTCAGACAATTATTCCCTTCTTACTTGTTGGTATGGTTATTGCCATGTTGATAGGATTACTTATCATGTTTTCTTATGTTTTAATGTGGGGAATTCTGATTGGTGGTATTCTTTGGGTTGTTTCAGTAGTTAAGAACCTTATTTTTCCTAAAAAGACCATTCTCAAGTCAGAAGGTCGTATTATAGAACACAATGATCGTAAATAATGCCTGAATTACCTGAAGTTGAGACGACTCGTCTAGCCATTAGTCCTTATTTGACTAATCAAATTATTACACGGGTTACTATTAGAAATTCACAGTTACGCCTACCTGTATCCGGTGAGTTATCGGATATTTGTCCAGGTCAAACAATTGAGGCGGTAGAACGCCGGGCTAAATATTTAATTCTTATTCTTTCCAAAGGTTATATCCTGATTCATTTAGGCATGTCAGGCCATTTGCGCTTAGTTAATCCATCAACACCACTTGAAAAACATGATCATATTGAGCTTACCCTTGAAAATGGCTTAATCGTACGCTATCAGGATCCACGACGTTTTGGTCTTTGGCTCTATTTAACCAGCGAACCAGCTAACCATAAGCTATTAAATCATTTAGGCCCGGAGCCCTTAACAGATAATTTTAATGCGAATTATCTATTTAAACGTTGTCAAGGAAAGAAACAAAGTATTAAATCATTTTTAATGGACAATCAAATTGTAGTTGGCATTGGCAATATTTATGCCACAGAGAGCCTCTTTTTAGCGGGCGTTCATCCTTTTGAGTCTGCAGGTAACTTAACAATCGAACAATTAACTAAATTAGTTAACTATGCTAAACGAGTATTACAACAAGCCATTGATTATGGGGGTACTACGTTGCGTGATTTTTACTCTTTAGGTAATCCTGGATATTTCATTAACCAATTAAAAGTATATGGTCGTAAAGGGCAAGCTTGTATTGATTGTAATACTATAATTGAAAGTTTAAAAATAGCAGGTCGTACGTCAGCTTATTGCCCTAAATGTCAGCCATTAAAACAGAATTAATTTTGTAAGTTAAGATACATGCAGTATTATCAGCTACTGAAAAGTCATATGAACTGGTTATGTTTCTTTAAAAGATAAATTTAAAAAGCAAATAAATAACCTTGCTTCAGACTGATGAAAGTAATGACAACTAATAATTTAGGTTATATAAAGCTATAAGTAACATATATGAGAATAAGTAAATTTCGTACTCAATGGATCGCTTTACTCTCTGTTCTACATACGGCAAAAATTTGTGGTCATGCCGTCTTTAGGCAATTAATAGGTAACATTAATCGACCTTGGGTCGATAGTACTATTATGAAATGGTCAACTAAATTACTAAATTTAATTGGCGTTAAACTTGTAGTATTTAATCCCTACCATGTGGAGCCACAGCCAGGAAAAGCGACTATTATTATGTGCAATCATACTAGCCTTTATGACATTCCAATTAGTTTTAAAGCTTTCCCTAATCATTCAATTCGCATGTTAGCTAAAAGGGAGCTTTCTAAAATTCCTATCATGGGTAAAGGCATGTCAGCTACCGAGTTCCCATTTATTGATCGGAAAAATAGACATCAAGCAATTCGAGATTTGGCATTTGCACGTCAATTAATGGAGAGTGGCATTATTATGTGGATTGCGCCAGAAGGCACTCGCTCTAAAACAGGCGAATTAGCTCCTTTTAAAAAAGGGGCATTTATTACGGCAATTGAGGCAAAAGCAACTATTATTCCTATCGGTATTCGAGGAGCTTACAATATATTGCCGCCAAAAACCATGCGATTTAACTTAAATCAAAAGGCTGAAATTCATATTGGCAAACCTATTGATGCTGCACAATATACTCTTGAAAATAAAGATGAACTAATAAATACCGTTTATCAAGCAATTAAGGAGCTTGTAGAAGGCTCTGCATAAGTAGTCTAATTAACATTAGCGCTCTAAGCTTTTAATAGGTTAAACCATATCCACCATGATCTTTATTAATAGCAACCGCTAGACCTATTCCACGGGGATCAGAGGCCGCAGTAATTATATTTAGTTTTTTATCCCAGCTTATTGCTTGCATATCGCCATAATATTGTTTTAAAGCCATTAACTGATAGCCCATGGCTTTAAGTTGCGCCTGAAGCTCAGGTGAAAAAGTTTCAGGTTCAAATTGCAGCCAATCTGGTAAGTATTGATGATGAAAACGCATCTTAGAAACTAAACTAATAGCACCTTTATAATTAAAAAATGATAACGTACTAAGTAAAACCATGGTGGGTATTCGACTACCGCCTGGTGTTCCTAAAATAGCTGTACGGCCAGGCATCTCTAAAAATGTAGGTGACATATTAGACATAGGCCTTTTTCCTGGCGCGATACTATTTACAGGATGACCTACTAAACCATACTGATTTTTAACCCCTTCTTTAGCTGAAAAATCATCCATTTCATCGTTTAGTAAGACACCTGTGCCGGCAGCAATGACACTTGAGCCAAAAATATAATTTATAGTTAAGGTCGCTGACACACGATTACCATCAGCGTCAATAATACTAATATGAGTTGTATTAGTATTATTTTGATTTATATTTTGATCTAAACCAAGTTCTGAACTAGGTAACGCTTTATCTGCAGGAATTAACGATCGTAATTGTTTAGCATTTTTAGATGATAATAATTTATCTAAATTAATTTGCGTGAATTCCGGATCAGCAATGGTTTGATTACTTTGCCAGTAAGCAAGCCGCATGGATTCTATTAGATAATGAACAAATTGAACTTTGTTAAATGACTGTAGCGGTAACCCCTCAAGAATATTTAATATGGTAAGTAATATTACACCACCAGCTGAAGGTGGCGGCGCTGTAATAATAAGCATATTATGATAAGCACCTTGGAGTGGTTCTCTTATTTTAATTTTATAATTAGCGAGATCATCTAAAGTCCAAATCCCTCCAGTAGCACGTACACCAGCAACCAGTTTTTGAGCAATTTCCCCACGGTAAAAACCATCATGCCCTTTTTCAGCTAATATTTTTAATGTGCTAGCTAAATCTGGTTGCTTAAGGATTTCACCAATTTTATAAGGCTGATTATTATGTAAAAAAATGGCTGCCGTTGCTGGAAAGCGCAGCATAACCTCCATTCTATCGGTCATTTGGGAAAAATGATTAAATTGCGCATCGACTGCAAAACCTTGCTCTGCAAGGCGGATGGCTGGCGCTAACGTTCGTGATAAAGGTAGTCGGCCATAATGCTTTGCAATATAGGTAAGCGCCGCAGGCTCTCCAGGGATGGCAGCAGCTAAGCCCCCGTCAAGTGATAATCTTGGGACAATTTCACCCTTTTTATCAAGAAACATATTTTCATGTGCCGCTAAGGGCGCCACTTCCCGACCATCAATTATAATATTCTTTTTAATTTTAGCATCATACAGTAGCCAGAAACCGCCGCCACCTAAACCAGAATGATAAGGTTCGACTACTGCTAATGTAGCACTTACGGCAACTGCTGCATCAAATGCATTGCCCCCAGCGGCAAGAACTTCTAAGCCAGCATTGGTGGCTAATGGGTGGGCGCTTGCTACAGCATAGCCTGGCGGATTTTCAAAAATCAAATCACTTGCTTGACTTAAATGAATACTACTTATCCCTATAGCAAAACATAGCAAAAATTGTGATTTATTCATGTCCCTTTGCTTAATTTTTCATTGAAAGCTTTTACAACATTTGCTGGTACAAATTGCGAGACATCTCCTTTTAATCTCGCTATCTCCCTTACTAAAGTTGAAGAAATAAACATTAAATCTTCGGAAGGTGTTAAAAATACAGTTTCAATATCTGCACTTAACTTTCGATTCATACCAGCAAGCTGAAATTCATACTCAAAATCATTCACAGCTCTTAAGCCACGTAAAATGATATTTCCCTGTTGTTCTTTGACAAAATCAATTAATAGCGTATCAAAGCCTAGTACTTTAACACCAGGAATTTCTTGGAGAGCCTGCTTAGTCAAATTAATGCGAGTCTCTATAGGAAAAAAAGGGTTTTTAGCATCATTACTTGCAACACCAACTATAATTTCTGGAAAAATTTGGGCCGCTCTTTTTATAATATCAATATGTCCATTAGTGATGGGATCAAAAGTTCCAGGATAGATAGCACGCTGTTTCATGAATTAAATTTTAAATATAAATAATATCAGTCTAACGTATTGTTTTGAAAAAGACTATTCTCATTAATACTGTTTATCAAAAAGGTAACTACATTGTTTCAAAGAATGTTTATACTAAGGCCCACTTTAAGAATTCTTTTTATGAGGTATAAAACAAAGCAATAAATTTATTGCACTTAAGATTAAATATACAGCTGCCATATCAATAGAAGAGTGGGCTCGTAAATTAGTAATTATAATATTGATAATAACGGCTCCTATTAGAATTAAAGAGCCTATTAGGGAGCCTGCTTTTCCAGCATATTCAGGCAAGGCCCCTACTGCACTTGCATAAAGATGAGGAAAACAAATACCTGCGGCAGTCATAACAAAAAAGACTGGGAGCATGATAGTATAAATAATAATATAATTTAGTAATTGTAAGCTAAATAAAATAATTGAAAAGATTAACATACATAACAAGCTAAGGCGTAAAAGGAAATTCTGTGAATATTTCTTTATAAGTAAGCTATTAATACTATTACCAACAAAAAAACCTAAACCAACTAGAATCGCAAAAGCACCATAAACAGAAGCAGAGTACCCTAAGCTTATCTCAATAATAAAAGGCGCCATTATGCTAAAGACTACAAACAGTGACCAGGTTAAAATCAGGCCCATAACAGAAATAATATAGGTGCGATGTGTTAATATAATTGAGTAACTTTTTAAAATGCTTCCTAAATCTAATTTTTTTGAAAGCACTCTAGGGTTAGTCTCAGGTAACTTAAAATAGAAAATAAGATAAATAAAAATCGATAATATAAACATGAAGAAAAAATTGGCTCGCCAATTAAAATAATCTTGAATGAGACCTCCTAGAACTGGCGCTGTAATAGGAATAAAGGAATAAATTAAACTGTAATAACTGCTTACTTTTGTTAACTCAGGGCCATCAAAGCAGTCGGCCATTAAAGCAGGGCCTGTTAAGGCGATACCTCCCACACCTAGTCCTTGCAGAATTCTGCCTAATATGAGTAGACTTATATTAGGAGTAAAGATACAAAATAAACTGCCTAAAAAAAATAGGGGCATAGAAAGTAAAAGAACAATTCTTCTGCCAAAATAGTCCGATAATACACCACAAATTAATTGAGAAATTGAAAAGGCGAATAAGTAATAAACTATTGATAATTGTACTTGCGCTACAGAGGTATTTAAGTCACTTACCATAAAAGGCATGGAAGGCGTGTATTCGTCAATGGCTAGGGGAGGAATAATGTTAGTAAGAATAATAAGGGTTGTAAATAAACTTGCCGATCCAAAGCGGGCCGCGTCTAGTTTATACATATTAAATTCCTTCTTATGCAGTACCTACCTAACATTAACAGTAATATAAATTATAGAAGAATTATTTAAATTCATTTTCCTAAATTTAATT
The DNA here is from genome assembly GCF_900461525.1 of Legionella busanensis. NCBI lineage: Bacteria > Pseudomonadati > Pseudomonadota > Gammaproteobacteria > Legionellales > Legionellaceae > Legionella > Legionella busanensis. Next base: position 3,146,530 of record NZ_UGOD01000001.1, read on the forward strand.
TATAAATTTAACTTTCTAACAATGAATGTTATTTTTTAAGCGCAATATTAGCAGAGCTTAGCTGTGAACCCTTTGCTTACCACCAATGGCAGCTATCCTAAAATTAGGCAAGAAGCAAAAGTTACTTCTAATTAAATTAGTGCAAAGTAAAAAAAATTAGTCTATTAATATCAAATAAGTTTATTAAAAAATATTAGCTAAATGTGATCATTGATGGATTAATAAAGAATAAAGGAATAACTATGAAATCACTTAAATATGCAAGTCTTCTTACATTATCTTTCTTAACAGCATGCGTTTCTACTAGACAACCTACTAATTTTGAATCAATGCCGCCTCAATATAATATGCCAGCTCCCCAAGAGGGGGGGACCATTGTTAAAAATCCTAGGCAACAATCACAACTTAAATTAGATTCACAAAATACAAACGCTAATCTTGCGCAAACTAACAATAAGATTAGTGATAAAAATTTAGCAAACAATAAATTAGTTGACGCTAATCTCAAAACAGATAAAAAACAAATAACTCAAGCTGCAAGAGGAACACCTTCCTCATGGAATCTATCTGGCGCTTTAGCTGTTCGAAGTGCAAGAAAGTCTGCTACAGCCTCCATTAATTGGTATCAACGGGGTGCTGGTAGCTATCAAATCCGTCTTTTTGGCCCACTTGGTAGCGGTACCATCATGATTGCTAAACAAGGGGGTACAATAGTTTTACAAGATGGAGCAAAAAGGGCAACCTCCTCAAACGCTGAGCAGCTATTATTAAAACAAACAGGCATTCGTTTACCTGTAAATAATTTATATTATTGGGTGCGCGGCTTGCCTGCTCCTGGCGCAGTTCAATCCGCTAAACGAGATGCAGGTAATCGTTTAATAATGCTTCGTCAAGGCGGCTATACAATTCAATACTTAGGTTATCAAAGTGTTGGTAAAGCAGTACTGCCATCTCATATCCGTTTACAAGGCAATGGGGTTTTTATTAAGTTAGTGATTAATCGTTGGAGTATTTAGTGATTTATTCATAATATAAATTCTTAGCTACCGTGGTTAAACTACGGTAGCTAAGAATAGATTTTAGCATTTTCTAATCCATAAATATCAACGTTTACTGCTCAAATTTTTATGAATTTTATACATTTATACTAAACAGCTTAATTAAGGTGAATTCGACATAAACTATATTTGCTATGGTTTATGTCGAATTTAGTTGTGTTTAATCGTTATCCCGTATAACTGCTTCGCATTTTACGGGATAACGTTCGTTTAGCGACATAAAAGAATCTGCGACTCTTTTATGTCGAACTCACGTTAATTATTAAGTTATTTTCAAAACTTAGCGTTGACAATAAACTAATTTATCTGCAAAATACCCCCCGTATTGCAGCGTTTGGTGTAATATATTCACGGAAGAGATGGAATCTACAGCTTTTGGGGTGTAGCCAAGCGGTAAGGCACAGGGTTTTGATCCCTGCATACCTAGGTTCGAATCCTAGCACCCCAGCCACTTCTTGTTGAAGATCTAATTGTAAGAGTTTAGGTCTATTAACTTCAACAATGAAAAAGTACAATTGAAGGCGCAACATGTCGGTTCAAGTAAACAGACGGCAGAAGATATCTGGAAAGGATGCGTTGCTCAATCGCTCAAATAATAATTATATCTTTTTGGCTGTCTTCTGCTATGTGTTTAAGTGACTGATTAACTGAATCAAAGGCTTCACACATGTCTACAATGATGATCTTTACTGGCAATGCTAATCCGGATCTTGCTTTCAAGATAGCAAACCATTTACAAGTGCCTCTTGGCCAAGCTTTAGTTGGCAAATTTAGTGATGGCGAGACCATGGTTGAAATATTAGAAAATGTTCGCGGCAAAGATGTTTTTGTCGTGCAATCAACCTGTGCTCCCGCCAATGATAATTTAATGGAATTATTGACGATGTCAGACGCCTTAAGGCGTTCCTCAGCTGGTAGAATAACAGCAGTAGTTCCCTATTTTGGCTATGCTCGACAAGATAGAAGAGTTCGTTCAGCACGTGTACCAATTACGGCGAAAGTTGTTGCTGATATGATGGCTTCCGTTGGTATATGTAGAGTTTTGACGGTTGATTTACATGCAGATCAAATTCAAGGCTTTTTTTATATGCCTGTTGATAATGTTTACTCTACTCCTATCTTACTTGAAGATGTTAAGCAGCAAAATTTGTCTCAACTCATGGTGGTTTCACCTGACGTAGGGGGCGTTGTACGAGCCCGAGCAATGGCAAAACGTTTAAATGATGCAGAGCTTTCGATTATTGATAAAAGACGCACTGGCCCTAACAAATCTGAAGTTATGCATATTATTGGCGAGCCAGCAGGCAGAAATTGCCTTATTATTGATGATATTGTTGATACTGCAGGAACTTTATGCTCTGCTGCACAGCAGCTTAAACGTCATGGCGCTATGAGTGTCCGAGCTTATATTACCCATCCTGTTCTTTCTGGACCAGCTTTAAACAACATTATTCACTCTGAACTTGATGAAGTTGTTGTTACAGATACCATTCCTTTATCGGATCAAGCAAAACAATGTCGCAAAATTCGCGTGGTTAGCTTAGCAGAAATGTTAGCTCAGGCAATCAAGCGGGTAAATGTTGAAGAATCTGTAAGTTCTATGTTTGCTGAATAAACTTTCTTTAGTACTAAATTTTTTAATTTACTCGCTTATTGGCGGGTAAATTAATTTATCCTTACTGCAGACAATAGATCATACCTCTTTAAGAATGCTCATAATTTCGTCAATAGCATCAGCTATTGATGCTTTTAAATAAAATCTTTATTTACTTAAGCAAATACTCTTTATTGTATAAAGATGACATTTAACGATCTAAACATTATGGGTATAACCCTTTATATGCAGCCATTTATTTTATAGGATAACGTTCATTTAACGACAAAAGAGCCTTCTTCTCTTTTAGGTTGAACGAACGTTACATAAGAAGTAAAGATTATAAGTATTGAATTTAACGATATAAAATAAATTGGGCAAGGAGCGAAGTTGACTATTAACTAACAACACTCCTGCAATGTGAACAGAGCAAAAAATTAATCACGCGTTCCAACGTATTTATCATCAAAATAACGTCGTAGTTTGGTTCTTAAGGTACCACGACTTATGCCAAGCATAACAGCTGCACGAGATTGATTGTATTTACAATGCTCCATAACAGCGCGAAATAATGGGGTTTCAATCTCTTCTAAAACAAACTGATAAAGATCAACAGGATCAGTTCCCTTCAGCTCGGCGAAATATTTCTGCACAGACTGAGTTACACTAGCTGCTAACGATGATGATGCAGTATTATCTCCGACTTCATTACTGATTGTTGTCATTCTTATTAACTCCTCCTTAAAATGCAGCATCTTATCGAATTGGACAATTCCTGACAAGTAAAAGGCCTATATTTGTTTAAAATCAATGAATTCAAATAACAAGTCAGTTTGGCCAATTCCAATAAGGCTGGTGTTATAATTTAAAATTTAAGCATTGCAGAATTAAATGGCTTACCATTTACCTGTAGCTGTCCCTGCTGTAAAGCTACTTCTATAACATAATAATTTCCATTTACAATCAACACACCTGATTGAATTAACGAGGCTATTTGATTATTCGTCATGGCAGCTGATTGTTGACCTATATCAACCTGCGGTGCAGTCTGAGAAGTTGAAGTAGTTTGCTGAATAGATTGATTTGTAGCCGTTGTTGTCTGCAGTTGTGTATCATTAGTTGCTGACTGTTGCTGTTCTGTCGTTACATTTGTAGTTTGAGAATTGGTATTTTGCTGAGTTGCTGCATTTTGCTGAGCAACTAGTTTTTGACGATTTGCTTCAGTTAGAACCCTTCTAACTATTTCCGCTGGGACTTTTAATCTGCCTTTTCCTTGAACCCTCTGCATTAGCTCTAAAGGATTATTATGTTCACCTTGCGGTAAAGAAATTTGTGCATTTCCTTCTATAGTACCTTCAGGTACAACAAAATTTAACTCTGAAATTTCAAACTCTGCTCCGCGGCTTAATAACTTTGGTATTTCAGGTAAAATAGCAAAAACAGCTTGTTGTTTTTCTAAATCAGTAGAACTTTGCTGAATATGTTTAGCTTGCTGATTGATTCGTCCTAATGCATTAGCATCAAGATTACGGATGGCCATTTCTAAGTTACCTGGGCCAAACTTTTTACCATTAGCAACAATCTTATCAATAGATGATTTGAAATGTGAACTAAATAAGCCGTCTTCAATATCACTGCTGGAATGCATATCAAAATCATTGAATTCAAATAAACGTTGCCCTTTGTCATTAACAATGAAAGAAGGCAAAGTAAGGCTGGCAGTACCTAAATAAATACCCACTTCAGTATTATGTAGATTATATTCACTAGTAACTTCACTTAAAACAGCAGCTTTATCACCTTTTTTAACCTGCATGCCATTAACATTAAAATCACCGTTAATTTTATCGGCATTAGAAGTAACATTAACCGTACCATTCATCCCCATCCAATCGAATTCCATTTGATCTTGACGAGTAATTAGTTTAAAGCTAGGGACAGCCATTTCAATCTGACTATTATTTAAATATGTCACAAATAAGCTTAAGTTTAATTTGGGCTGTGTAGATCCATCCATAAAGTAGTTATTAAACTGCTGCTGATACTCCACAGGTAATAAAATATCTGTACTGCCATAACCCATACCAAATTTCACTGTCTTGTTAGCGATAATAATAGGCCCATGATAAATTTTTAAAGGCATATTGAGGGTAAGGTTTTGTGCAGGAAGGGTTTGAACTTGGCCATTAGTATCTTTCACTTGCCGCTCGGGGACTGTAATCCGCCAATTTAAAAGGGCATTTGAAGTAAACCACCCACGATGATATTTTACAATTTGAGCATTAACCCCATTAGTTCTATTAATAGTTGCAATATTACGCTTTATTGTTCTCTCAGTAACAGCGCCCATAGCATAATAGCCTCCAAGGACTAGTATCGCTAGAACAACCACTAATACTACTAATTTTCTCATTATTATCTCCGGGTTGAATTCTTACTTTTAGCAGTTTATCTAAATGAGTGTAACAAGAAATATCATGCCAATTAAAGTACGAGTTATTATTACTTTAAAACCCACTAATTATTTTTATAACTTACTTAATAAGCGATTGTAATTGTTAAACTTACCAAGTTTATTATAATTTAGGCAAGCTATAAAATAAGAATATTTTATAAGTTCTAATAAAACTTATTGGTAAACTACCAAATAAATAAAATAGTTTAACTGCTATAGATAATTTCATTGAATAAGGTTATGTCTATTAAATACTATTATCAATTAGCGATTTTATATTAGGGATAGTAGCCTGGTTAAAATTAAGAAATTTAAATATATTATCTAATTTTTGTTATATTTTTATATTAGATTATATTAATTTTAAAGCGCAGGAAAGGAAAACAGCTATTTAAGTTTCTTTATTTTAAATTAAGCATCATATCTTTATGCGGTATGCCTGCATCCATGTACTCCTGACCATAAACTGTAAAGCCAAGCTTTTCATAAAATAAAATGGCATGGCTTTGAGAACCTAATTTAGCAATAGTAATATTTTTATCTTGCTTAAGATCAGCAATAATAAATTGCATAAGGTGTTTGCCTAACCCTTGGCCTTGGTAGTTTGGTAAAATTGCAACTCGCTCAATTTTGGCAATATTATGCAAATAGCGAACTCTCGCCACGCCGGCTGGAATTTGGTTTATAGTTAAGAGGTAATGAGTACTTTCCTTATCTTTTCCATCAACCTCCTCATTCAGAGGAACTTTTTGGCCTTCAATAAATACTTTTTTACGAATGGCTAAGCATTCTTTTAACTCAGTTGGCGAATTGACTTTCTGAATAGAAATAGACATAAGTTTTTTTAAGTATGATAAAATTAATTAATGATTATAGATAATAATTATCCTAAATGACTAGGTGTCCTTATAATCCTTTTCTCTATACGAAAAAAGTAACTGCTCATAACATGTTAGTACAAGCTATGTTTCTATAGGAATCGGACCTATTTCAATTGAAGGTATAAGTTACCGCCTACTTAATTAATTATAGAATTAATTTTATTTTGTTTTGTAAACTGGCTTACAATAGGTTTCTTTTACAGTAAACGCTAAAATTAAAGCAACTAGTGAACATAAAGGTAGAATTTGTAACCCTGCCTGAAAATCAGAAAGAAGTAATTTTTCTACATTATAACCTCTAGCACCAGAGACTAAATCTACTAGCCACCCGACTAAAGGTTGCATTAAAGCGCCTACAAAAATAGAGATCATATTGGTAAAAGCAATTGATGTACCGACTACCTTGCGATCATGTAATTCGGTAGAAACTGCGTAAGCGATAGCTACGCCAGTATTTGTTAACCCAAAAGCAAAAAATAAAATATAAGCCATTGGGGTATTAAGATGAGGATAAAAAACAAATAAAGTTGTTAAAGCCACACCAAATAAAGCTGAAATAATCATTAATGGCTTACGACGTCCTATTCTATCTGATAACCAGCCAGATATAGGTCCACTAATACCCCAACCAATAAAAATTAGGCCTGTTGCAAAAGCTGCTGAATGTGCCTCTAAACCGCGGCCAAACTGGAGGTAAGCAGGACCTATAGATTCACCAATAACCGCAGTAGGTCCAAATAAAAACCCTGCATAAAATGCGTTTAACCAGGTCTGACGATGAGATAAAATAATACGTAAACTATCTAAAATACTTAAACGTTGCTCTTGTTTGATTTCTCTTCTTTTTGTCCCAGGTTTATCTTGTACAAATTGATACAATAACCCAGCTAGAGCAATAAACAAAAATGCAATAATTAGCATACTATGTCGCCAACCAACATTGGCAACTAAGAAAGATACTGGCGCTTCACCTGCAGCAGCCCCCAACATTCCTAATGCTTGTGTCAAGCCTGCCAGCAGACCCAGCATAGCAGGAGGAAACCAGGAAGTTGCTAGGCGCAAGGCGCTAATAAAAGCAAATGCTGCACTAAATCCAATTAGCATTCTACCAACAGAGGCCATTAATAAGCCATCCGCTAATCCAAAAACGCCACATCCTAAAGCCGTAATTAAAGACATAACAGTTAGTATGCCACGAATACTTAACCTGTCTACCGTTAGTCCTACAGGAATTTGCATAATAATATAGGGAACATAGAAGGATGCCGTTAAAATACCAAAACCAACTTCATTGATACCAAAATCAATTTGTAAGCTCCGATGCATGACACCTGGTGCTACACGAGCAAGATAATCAGAAAAATAAAAGGCGGCTGCTAAGCCCCAAACAATCCAAGCAAAGCCTAATTGGCCTAGACGGTTTGTTTTTGTAACTAGAGACACTTCTATCCTATTCATAATTTCACTATATTAATAATTATCAAGTTATCATATTAGAATGCTCTAATATATTAAATTTATAAGGTATTTCTGACTAGTTGTAAAACGGTGTTACTCTTTATCTAGAGCAAAACGCTTTTCGCTAACTTAACAAAAATATGCCTATTGCCAACAGCAAAATACTTTTTAAAATAGCATAATGCTCAAAAAAACTGCAATTTTAATACTACATTATACTGCGAGCAAGGCATATTTCAACCTATTCAAACATACAAGTATAAAGATATAATAGTTAAGCCTAAGTTCGTACTTTAAGGTTTATTAATAAATAATTATTTTTAATTGAGCTTTTAGTCGTTAAAATGCCAATTTTATAATTAATAAGCCTGCTATCAATGAATCACTTAGAAAAAGCAATTAAGCAAGCGTTAGCTTTATCTGGCAGCCCAAATGAGGCCAATAAAGCTTATCTTGAATTTATCAAAGCTAACTTCATTATACCTATTGATAAGAATTCAGAGCCTGATAAGCCAGAAGTACTCTATCTTGAAGAAAATAATCAGTATTTTTTACCAGTTTTTACTGAAATGCATCATTTTGACGCATGGGCAAAAGATATAAGTCACGCAATCAATATATTGAAACTCTCAGGGGTCGATTTATTAAAGGGAATAGGCGAGCAGGTAACTGTTTGTTTAAATATTGGAAGCAATATTTATAAGGAATTTAATCCTGCTGAGATTGCAAGAATGAAAAGTATGGTTTTAAAGATATTTAAGTAACGTGAGTTCGCCATAAAAGAGGCCAAGACTCTTTTGTGTCGCTAAAAGAACGTTATCCCGTAAAATGCGAAGTATTGTAGAATATCCGGATTAAACGCAAGTAAAATTGCTGCGCAAAAAGCGCAGCAATAAAATGATTAATGAAATTAGGCAACTAAATCAATCACTTGATAGCCCACTACGGCTGTTGCTGCTAAAGCGCCACCTATCCTAAGTAGGCTCGTTATAAAACCAGTATATAAAGGATGATAAGTTTGATCATTAGCTGCACTTCCTGCTGCAATAGATTCTTTGCTTTCTTCTTTACTATCACTTGCACCAAAGCTAAAGAGCGGCTCTTCACCATAAAATCCAGCCCACCAGCCTTCTTGCCATTGATTATATTCAGCAGTATTTATTGAATATGGGTTCTCTTCTTCAGAAATTTCGGCTTTAGCACACTCATATCCGTAAGCATAACATTCTTCTAAATCTGGGTGGTCAATATTAAAACGCAATTTTATATATGGTAGCAAAGAATTTAAATTTTCCATGTCGATATCCTCTCAAGCGTTCGATTCTCTAAGTAGTTAGTTTCTATAAAGCTAAAGCTTAATTATTTACTACTTACTTCTAGGTTCTATTTTACGCCTATTGCATTTTAGAAATTCTTACAACATCTAATTTTACAATTTTTTGACAATTTGCTAAATCCAATACATTAAGGTGCTAAACGGTGATAAAGCCATTTATCATTTTTTTTATAATATTTTAGACGATCATGCAACCTTTTATCACGTCCTTGCCAAAATTCTATTTGATCAGGCATTAAATAATAGCCTCCCCAATAAGAGGGCCGTTCTATAATTGATTTAGACTTATAATCCAATTCTAAACGCTTATAATCTTCTTCCAATTTTTGTCTATTTTTAACCGGCTGACTTTGCGGTGAAGCCACAGCACTTAATTTGCTCTCTAAAGGACGTGTAGCGAAGTAATAATCTGATTGCTGAGCAGTGGTTTTTTCTACTCGACCTCGTATCCTAACTTGCCGAGCCATCTGTGGCCAATAAAAATTAAGTGCAGCATAAGGCATTTTTTCTAATTGGTGAGCCTTATCACTCTCATAATTTGTGTAAAAAATAAATGTTTCATTCTCAAATCCTTTTAACAAAACAACGCGCGAGTCAGGGTGCCCTTTCTCATCTACTGTAGATAAAACCATCGCATTAGGATCACTTTTCTCAACGGTAAGAATTTCATTAAACCAAAGTACAAATAAATCAAAAGGATTTTCTATAACAATATTTTCATCTAAACTTAAGTTGCCATACTCTCTGCGAATGTCTGCTATTGTTGGCCAATTATTCATTTTTTTTGTACAAATTGGAAAACCTTATTGGTAGTATAAAGGGAAAACTTAACGATAACCAATGCCTTCCAAGCGGATTTTTGTATTTATTTAAGCTAAAAATGTACAAAAAGAACTAATTACCCCCATGATTGTGCAAAATTTGTCTTGTACCTATTCCAAGAATAGATTAAACTGTCCCGCATTATCAGTTTGCTTCTTTTATATGCTACTTCTAATAAATGAAAATATTTTATTAAATTAGCATAAATTGTGTGCCGATAAGATTATTAAATTAATTTAAAAAGATATAGGGATTTTTATAGAGAGTACATTCTAACTAGATGAGAAAATTTAACTTACCAGTTATACAGTTAACGGAGACTTTAGATTAGGGATTTATACCAATAACAATATAATTTAGGTTATCTAATGCTAGAGTACTATATACAGATTATTGAATCTTTTAAAAAACACCAGATTTCTATTCTTCTTCGTACTATACGAGAAAAAATTATAGATTTTATAGAAAGCGAGCACTTTACTAGTCAAGCACAGGATTTTTTTAGAGATATAGCTGGTTGTCGCTTAATGCTAATGCCTTCTAATCCTATAAAGGAAAGTATTAATCCGCAAATTAGCGTAGCATACATTCTGACTAATGATAATAAGCTCTATTATTTTAATAGAGCGCAGCAAGAACCTCTTATTGAAATTCCCATTTCAAGCGAAAATTATCATGCCTTGAAAAATGCCTTAGCTATTAAATCTTTAAACGAAGAGCACACATCTAAAATAGTTACCAATGCTTTATCTCAGGAGCAGCTGGATGTAATTAGTAAATATTCTCGCCATGAGCATATTGCTAATTGTCGTTTATTTTTTATACCTGCAGTTCCTAAAGTCACCGATTTTGATCAATATACTCATAAAGCTTATATTTTGACTGCGGATAACAAACTTTACTATTTTAACCGCCTACTTTCACCATCAATAAAAGAAGTACCTATTGCGCTGCAAGATTATGAAGCATTAAAAGCTAATTTTGAATTAGATTCTGGAGAGGCAACTAGCCAAGTTAATGAAATTATTCATTCCTTATCACTGGCACAATTATCTATTATCACCAAGCATTCTGGCCACCAGCATAAAGAAAATGACCCGCCCATTCCTTTTACCGATTTCACTTCCCAACCAAGGCAAGTTGTACAACTTAAAGAAGTTATTAATGCACTTTACCATGCCGAATTAGCTTTTCGGGATTTAGAAAGCGTTAACCTTCGTGATGGGAAAAATCGATTATTGGATACGGGTACACTCTATTACCATACCATCGAGCATGGCTACATGGCGTGTTACATTTTAACTCATCTTGATTTACAGACTCAGCAAGTATTTAGCCAAGAAATAGCACTCATATTAAAGCTACTGGCCCAAGTGCAAAAATATGCCGCAGATTATGGTGATAAAGCCTCAATAAAAATTGCTGAGTTCGTAGAAAATTACCCTATTAGCTATACTGCTGGCAATATTGCGGGTATTGCAATAGATCAAATGCAACCTTCTACAGGTAATGTAGATTATAATTTTTTAGCGCAATTTAGCGCTGTACTTCCTAGATATATTCAGCAGCTTACTGAATATATTCATAAATACACTAATCAAATTACAGATTTAGAACCAACTTTAGATAAGCAAAAAATTAATGAATTAGAAGACAATGCAATAAAGTTGTTACAAGCTATTAATGATGCGCAAAGTAATACGTTTCTTTTTACTTTTAAAGGCATTAGTTATCTGCATATCATCCAGCATGTCACTACACTTGCGTTATCAACAATTGAGCAAATGGGTCATATGAGTGAAGCGACTCAAGATGTTATTCGTGATAATTTAAGTACTTTAAAATATAATTTATTTGTCGAACTGTTTGCGTTAGTTGATAAAGTTGAAGATGAAGCGCTGCTTACGCCAGGCACATTATCAATGCCACTTATGCAAGTTGTTATTCCTTTTTATCAAAAAATAATCCAGTATGCATCTAAGCCAGTTGATTTTGCAGTTAAAGGTAAAGAATTATTAACGTTAGAAGATCAGAAATTTATTGATCTTCGTATTGATAAAATCCAACAAAGGATTAATTCTGCTGAGAAACAATTATTTAAATCACAAGAAATTCAAAATGCATTTAATGCCTTTTTTAGTATTTTAGAAAATCATAAAGGATATAAACGGATAACTGATTTACCTGATGAAATTAAAAAAGAATTAAATAGCCATTATATTTATATTCAGTCCTATTTTGAAAAAGTTGATGTAGATTTACATAATGAGATTTTACGTGGCTTACAAACTAGCGCAGGTGGCCGTTTCAATCAAGTCCGTAATTTATATTTTCAACTTCGAGGCCATACGACAGATCATTTAGAAAAAATTATCAATTTAAAACCTAATCTTTATGATTCAATAAAAAGCGACATTGCTACTTATAAGTTTCATATTGAGTTTAATAGACAATTAATAAATAGTGTTCGAAACCATGCCGACCTAGCCCTTTACCCTATTGAATTATCAGACAAGGACATCAATTGCGCAAAACCTGTTGTATTTTCCTCAGACCCTGATTCCCAATTAAGCGCATCGCCTACAGAAGCCATTGCTGCGGCCCAACCAACCTCACAAACAATTCTAAACACAAAAACTATTAGTAAAAGTCAATCTGTATTAGAGTTATTAAATTTTAATGAAATAGCTGCCATTAAATTAAAATCTACTGTAGGAATTGAATATGGCTTAAAGGCCGAAGGCCGTGCAATCATTATTACCGAACCTGAGGCCCTAACAGCTGAGCAAACATTAGATTTACTAGAATATTATCAAACAGAAAAAGCAAGAATTATTGCTGCTAAAGAAAAATTTAATCTATTTTTAAATACTTTAAGTGATGGTAATAGTTTAATTGAAAAAGAAAACAAAAAGGAACTTAGCCGTTGGTATTCAGAGTTTCAACCTTATTTTTTAAGAATCTTTTTAACCGATAAAAAATTAAATATACGCCATCTAGACAAGTTAATCACCGCAAATTTAACTAGTAGTAGCACAAGCCAGCCAGCTGAAGCTAGGATAGGCATTAATAAATGGAATTTTCGCTACCCTACTCCTTTATTTAATAGCACGCTAGATGATGCTATGACATTTTGTACAAAACGCATTGAAGTATATCAAGAACTTTCTAATAAGAAACTTAAAGAAGAAACAAAGAAAAAAGTACTGCAACCTAATTACACCTACGGCAACAGAGCACACTATTTACTTAAACATACTAATTACTCTAAGGCAGTGTCTGAATTTAGGCAGGCAATTTTTAACTTAACTGAATTATTTACAGACCCATTACGTGTCGAGCTTAAAGCAGCAGCCTCTGGTGTTCCTTTTCCAGAAGTAGAAATGCAAGATGGCTTATGGGCTCAAAGCAAACAAGTATTAAGTATTAAACAAATCTATAACAGCTTATACCATTTAGAGCAGATTTGTTTACAACTTGAAGAATTAAATGATAAAAGTTATCAAAGTATTTATGTTAAACACGTAGTTGAAGCCTACAATCATATCGACGAAATTTATAAAGCGGCTAAAAGTCTTTATGAGGATCCTTACTTACGCTTACTAGCCGAAGATATTATAGAAAAAGCAAGTAAAATACAGCAGGTATTTCTTACTCAAAGTGAAGCTTATACGGTTGATCCAGAATCCGTTACTAATGTTAAAGGTCAAGTAAAACAAAACTCTATTTGGTATACATTACAAGCATTCTTGTTAATACCGTCACATATAAAGGCACTCTCTAAGCAGCAAACTATTTCTCCTGAAGAATTAAAAGAAACCCAAGAACATACGAAAGAAATTACGCTTAAAATTGAGCGTATTATTGCCAAATCTAACTCTTATTTTAAACTTTTATTAGAAACGCCTACCATGTATGGCCTATTTAAAGAGTTAAAACAAAAACTAACTGACTTTACTACCACAACGCATCAATCAGTAGTAGATAATATTAGAGAAATAAATACAGTTCACTTCACAGATATACTTGTTGAAACAGATAAGTGGGAAGATAGGCTAGGCTTAAAACCAGGCTTACTATCAGGCCCTATGCAAGAAATACTAAGTGAATTTTATAGAGGCCTTGTTGAGCCTTTAGGCTTTACGTCAGATAATTATTTTGATCTCATAACTGATCTTACTCCTTTTATCAAACGCAAAGAAGCCTGTAAAAAAGTAGCTGCTGCAGCGCAAAGCAAAATTAATGAGAATGATTTTAATAAAAATTATAAAGTTTTAAGTGCTCTGGTTCAGTCTATAAGCACATACCATAATTTTACTACAGGCCCTATCCCGCCTGCGGAACCCTTTACGATAAATTTTATAAAAGATAAAATCATAGAAGATAGCCTTGCTATTAAATCTTTTCTTAAAGAACAAAATAATTCTAATACTTTGAAAGATAATCAGCTTCTTTTAGACAAGCTAAAAGACTGTATTGATATAAGCCGCCTTGCTAAGTTAATTAAATTAATTAATACCTATAATACTTTAAATAAAGCCCCCTTATATGGCTTAAGTGAACGAAGTAATCTACTTAATATTCCCCCTAACCAAAATAACGAAGATGAGCTGCAACAAGTTATTCAATTAAAGCAGCAAATTATTAATACTTATAAAAAAATAACAAAAAATTTAACGGCCCAGAAACAACTTACCTATGATCTTTCTCCATCACTTACTGATACCGAAATTCTACAACTAAACACTAAAAGCCTATGGCAAATATTAGCTAAACAATTGCCTATAATGAAATCCGTTTTTAGTTATTATAAGGGTATCTACGCTACTTATAAGGTCACTGAGGAAACAGCCAAGAAAAAAGAAGCATACATAGAAAAGTTAGCAGCTGACCAAGATATACTAAATGAAAAAATTAAACAGGATTATATCCAAAGAGAAATTAACAAACGTGTGCAAATAATTATTAATCAACAAACAGATTTGATTAATTTAAATGGAGAATATAATAGCGCTTTAGAAAAAGATTTATTAAGCGAGGATTTTCAATCAGCACTTGCCAAGCAAGTTTACAATGAAACTGATATTAAACTTGCAATTAAAGTTAGATTACTTGCTCGTGCTCAAGCATTCAAAATAGCTAATTTAGATAAATATGCTCGATTAGATTATGTTTTAACAACAATTACAGACTTTCAACTCTATTTAAGAAAATCAGATGATGCTTACAATAGAAGGATTTCAATATTTGAGGATGATACATCATTAACTATAAAAAAAGCACAAATTAATAATTTGCTTAAGCTTGCCCAAAAAAATCAACTAAATGATACCGTAGATAAATGCTTTGAAAAAATTCGAGATTATATCAGTTTTGAATATAAAGAGAACGATGAAAATTTATTAATTGCCAAACAAATAAAGATTAATAATTTACTTACGCTTGCTCAGAAAAGTCTCGAATATGATAATACAGAAGACTATCTAGCAAAAATTCGACTTCATATGAATATCGTCTTTAAAGATAAACAATCACTAACTTTACAAAAAAAACAAATTGAATACCTGCTTGAGGTTACCCAGAGAAAGCTCCAAAATGTCAGCGTAGAGAAACGCTTTGCAAAAATCTGTAATCATGTTGATACGGGAGCTTTTAGAGCAGATATGCTAACCTACAGACGATTCGAACATATTAGTTTTAACTGGCTTGTTAATTGTTTTCTTTCGCTACTTAAAGCGCTGCATCTTTATAAACCAACATCGCTAAAGCGCTTTGAACAGATTAATGACGCTGTGTCTGATAAGCCTAGGCATATGCCTCGTTATGGCTTTTTTACCGAATCAGCGCGTGAACAGCAACGCTACGATTTGCCCTTTAAATTTAATTTTGGCAGAGAAGAGCCACCAAGTGATATAGAACTCACAGAAGGTATTCTTGTCCCACCTTTGGCAACATAATTTTTTATTAAGTTAATTACTTTATTTATAAAGGAAAATGAGTATCAAAATATATCTCTTTACTCTCTTAGTATTATTAGGATTACTTATGGCAACGTCTGCTTTTCCCAGCGATATTATTACCATCGAACAGATGGCCAATAAAAAAATGTTAACCACCCCTGCTGAGCCTGTACAATTTCCACTTACGGCAGAAATTTTAGAATTAGTTAATACCATGAAAGAAAAATTACTTGCTTTAGAAGGCGTGGGTTTGGCTGCACCACAAATAAACCACTCCAAGCGCATCATTGCCATTTATATTCCTTCTAGTGCTGCATTATTACGTAAAGAAGTAAAAAATTATCCTATTCATTTCTTATTTAATCCCACTTATACACCTATTGCAGATGAAAAATTTGCCGACTTTGAAGCGTGTTATTCGGTTACAAGTAAATCTGGAAAAGTACCGCGCTATAAAAAGATTAAACTAACCTACTTTGATGAGCATGGAATGCAACATGAGGCTATTGAAGAAGGTTTTTATGCGCGCGTTTTACAACATGAGATTGACCACCTTAATGGTACCTTAATCCTTGATAGACTAACCGCAGATTGCGTGCAAGGTCCTATTGATGAAATGATGCGATTACGACGCAGTGAATTGTCTGATGAACAAAAAAAATTATTTGATGATTTGTTACGCAAAAAGCAATTAAAGAAAGATTAGAATGAGTGTTTAGGGATACACTAAATTTTAGTGAACTCGCCAGATTATCTCGCAAGATGCGTCAACTACAGTGGCTTCACCTCATTGTTACGTGGATGAATTTACAAAGAGAATAGGTAGCCTGGGTGCAGGCCCAAAGGGCCGAAACCCGGGTTTCACTTCGTTTCACCCAGGCTACTACTATCTGTAAATACTTTTTCTTTGCCACGCGGGAATGACATTGGCTTTATATAGAAAAAAGACTTCTATTATCCGCGGCAACAATGCGGTTCCGCAAATAAGGCTAACCGTTTACTCCCAGCCAGCTGCCTTACCGATAGCATCACCCAGATCAGCAGGCGAGCGTACTGTCACAACGCCAGCTGCCTCAAGAGCCGCAAATTTTTCAGCAGCAGTTCCCTTACCACCAGAAATAATAGCACCAGCATGACCCATACGCTTACCTGGAGGAGCTGTTACACCAGCAATATAAGAAACAACTGGTTTGCTTACATTAGACTTAATGAATTCCGCAGCCTCTTCTTCTGCAGAACCACCAATTTCGCCTACCATAATAATTGCTTCCGTTTGAGGATCCTGCTCGAATAACGCTAAAGCATCAATAAAACTTGTACCTGGAATGGGGTCACCACCAATACCAATGCATGTACTTTGACCGAAGCCTTTATCAGTTGTTTGTTTGACTGCTTCATAAGTCAAGGTACCAGAACGAGACACAATACCAACTTTACCTGGTAAGTGAATAGAGCCTGGCATAATTCCTATTTTACATTCACCTGGCGTTATAATACCTGGGCAGTTCGGGCCAATTAAGCGAGAATTAGTATTCTTTTCTAAATAAACTTTTACTTGCAGCATATCTAAAACTGGAACACCCTCTGTAATACATACAATTAACTTAATACCAGCATCAGCTGCTTCTAAAATAGAATCCTTACAAAAAGCAGCAGGCACATAGATAACTGAGGCATCTGCGCCAGTTGCTTCTACTGCTTCACAAACGGTATTAAAAACGGGTAAGCCGAGGTGTTGTTGCCCCCCCTTGCCCGGTGTAACACCACCTACCATTTTGGTACCATATTCGATTGCTTGTTCAGAGTGAAAGGTTCCTTGTTTACCCGTAAAACCCTGACAAATTACTTTTGTATCTCTATTTACTAATACACTCATTGCTTGCCTCAAAATTATTTAATAGGTTATAAAACCATATTTTATACACTTCATTAATTATTAATTTGCAACTGCCGCTACAATTTTCTTCGCTGCGTCAGTTAAACTATTAGCAGCAATGACATTTAAGTCGCTCTTATTTAAGATATCTGCTCCAAGCGCTGCATTATTACCTTCAAGTCGTACAACTACTGGAATTTTTAAGTCAACTTCTTTAACAGCAGCAAGTATACCGTCAGCAATTAAATCGCAACGAACGATCCCACCAAAAATATTAACCAATATACCTTTCACTTTTTCATCAGATAAAATAATTTTAAATGCTTCAGTAACTCGCTCTTTGGTAGCACCACCACCTACATCTAAAAAGTTAGCTGGCTCGCCACCATGTAATTTAATAACATCCATAGTAGCCATAGCTAACCCTGCGCCATTGACCATACAACCAATTTCACCATCAAGAGGAATATAATTTAGCTCCCAATCGGTTGCTCTATTTTCACGCTCATCTTCTTGTGATGGATCACGCATATTTTTTAATTTAGGTTGTCGATATAAAGCGTTACTATCAACATTAATTTTGCCATCTAAACAAATCAGCTGACCGGTTTTAGTGATTACTAGTGGATTAATTTCAAGTAAGCTTAAATCACACTCTACAAACATTTTACCAAGGCCTAACATTAATTGAGTGAACTGCTTAATTTGATCATTATCTAAGCCAAGTTTAAAACCTAAATCACGGCATTGATAAGGCATAACGCCAACGAGCGGATCAACGATAATTTTAAAAATTTTTTCTGGCGTTTCATGAGCTACTTTTTCTATTTCAACACCACCTTCAGTCGAGGCCATAATAACAACCCGTTGACTAGCTCTATCTACTACCGCACTTAAATAAAGTTCTTGACCTATATCACAAGTTTCTTCAATTAAAACAGCATTAACAGGCTGACCTTTAGCGTCAGTTTGATAAGTAACTAAGCGAGTACCTAGTAACGATTTAACATACGCTGCTAATTCATCTTTAGTAGAGACTAATTTTACACCGCCAGCTTTACCACGACCGCCAGCATGAACCTGCGCTTTAGCTACCCATCTTGGTGTAGAAAGTAATGACGCGGCTTGGATTGCATCTTCAACATTATAAGCAACATGTCCTTTAGGTGTAGGTAAGCCATAACTGGCGAATAATTGCTTAGCTTGATATTCATGTAAATTCATTATTACTAACCCTACTTTTTCTATCGTCTTTAAATTAAAAGTGGCAGAATTTTACCATGGATTTATGGATACGGACATAGGTACAGGAGGAGGATGGATAAAGGTATACCTATGATTAGTACAGTTATAGGTATACCTTATAAATAGAATTAAACGTTTAGTAGTAAACGAGCAGGATCTTCAAGTAATTCTTTTACATTTACAAGAAACTGGACAGACTCTCTACCGTCGATTAAACGATGATCATAAGATAAAGCAATATACATCATTGGTCGAATAACAATTTCACCTTTCTCAACAACAGGCCTGTCCTCGATCTTATGCATACCTAAGATGCCAGTTTGAGGGGGATTAATAATTGGCGTTGCTAACAAGGAACCAAATACACCGCCATTAGTAATAGTGAAGGTACCGCCTTGCATTTCTTCCATACCTAATTTACCTTGGCGCGCGCGCGTTGCTGTATCAATTATCGCTTTTTCAATCTCTGCCATCGATAACTGATCAGCATTTCTAATAACAGGAACAACAAGACCTCTCTCTGTCGATACTGCAACTCCAATATCGTAATAGCCATGATAAACAATATCATTACCATCAATAGATGCATTAACAGCTGGAAAACGCTTTAGAGCTTCAACAACAGCTTTAGTAAAGAAAGACATAAAGCCTAAACGAGCACCATGCTTTTTCTCAAAAACATCTTTATACTGAGCGCGCAAATCCATTACAGCTTTTAGATTAACTTCATTAAAAGTCGTTAACATAGCAGCATTATGTTGTGCTTGAACTAAGCGTTCTGCAATTTTAGCTCGCAACCTTGTCATTGGAACACGACGTTCTTCACGCGTGCCGGCCGGGGCTGGGGCTACATTAGGTATAGTTATACTTGGTTGTGTTTCTGTTTTTGTCTCTGGCGTCGCTGATTGTGTTTTTTCTCGATTTGCAGTAATAAATGCTTCAACATCCTCTTTAGTTAACCGCCCATCTTTATTTAAGCTTGGGACGTCAGATGCCTGTAAATTATTTTCAGTTAATAAACGACGTACGGCAGGGCCGGCTACTTTTTCACTAGCACTACTTTCCATCTCATTAGCTTTAACGCTTGTACCATCATCCGCTTTCTTTGGTGTAGCTTCAGCTTCCTTATTAGCAATTTCACCCTCTTCAATACGGGCTAATAGCTCGCCTGAGGTAACTGTATCGCCCTCTTTAAAGAGAATTTCTTTAATTACACCGTTGGCTGGAGCAGGAACTTCCAAAACAACTTTGTCTGTTTCTAAATCAAGAAGATTTTCATCTCGGCTTACTTTATCACCTACTTTCTTATGCCAGGCGGCAATGGTTGCATCAGCAACTGATTCCGGCAAATTAGGTACTTTAACTTCTATAGACATGGTTAGACCTTCTTAAGATTATAATTTGATAGTTAATCCAATAATGCTTGATTGACCAATTCTTGTTGCTGCTCGGCATGTAAAATTGGACTACCTACAGCGGGTGACGCTGCAAACCCACGGCCAGCATAGCGTAAATGCTGGTCAACTTGTAAACAGTCTTTGATATTATGCTGCGATGCAAACCAAACGCCTTGATTTTGTGGCTCTTCTTGGCACCATACAATATCTTTCGCTAAAGGATAATTAGCTAGTATATTAACTAATGACTTTTTAGGGAAAGGATACAATTGTTCTATACGCACGATAGCAACATGGTTTAATTGCTCATCTCGACGTTTTTGTAAAAGATCATAATAAACTTTACCACAACATAGTACGACCCGTGTTACTTTCATTGGGTCAAGTTCATCAATTTCAGGTATGACATTATGAAACTGACCATTTAAAAGATCACTGATAGGTGATACAGCTAACTTATGTCTTAATAGGCTTTTAGGAGTCATAACAATTAAAGGTTTACGAAACTTACGTAACACCTGCCGACGTAACATATGAAAAATTTGTGCCGGCGTTGTCGGTGTACATACCTGCATATTATGTTGAGCGCATAATTGCATATAACGCTCAAGCCGTGCAGATGAGTGCTCTGGCCCTTGGCCTTCATAACCATGAGGTAAAAACATGACTAGCCCACATAAGCGGCCCCATTTTTGTTCACCCGAGCTAATAAATTGATCAATAACAACTTGAGCGCCATTGGCAAAATCACCAAATTGCGCCTCCCAGATAACTAAAGAATCTGGTGCTGAAGCCGCATAGCCATATTCAAAAGCAAGCACGGCTTCTTCAGATAATACTGAATCAATAACAACAAAATGTGCATTTTTTGTTGCTGTCTTTTCTAATGGAATATAAACTTCACCTGTTTGAATCTCATGTAACACCGCGTGACGGTGAGCAAACGTACCCCGGCCAGAATCTTGGCCAGATAATCTAACACAATGACCTTCATTAAGAAGACTTGCATAAGCCATGGTTTCAGCATAGCCCCAATTCATTTGCACTTCACCACTAGACATTTTTTCCCGTTCACTTAGTAATTTTTTAACTACGGGGTGAATTTCAAAGCCTTTAGGTAAATTATGTAGCTGTTGAGAAAGCGCTTTTAAAGTTTGCTCACTAATAGTGGTATCTACTTTATCAGTCCATTTAGCATTTAAATAAGGTGACCAATCAATGGATATCTTACCTTCATAATTTTCTCGAGTCACATTAACAACCGGCTGACCTTTATCAAGTTTATTTCGATAAGCTTCCATAAGCTCGTTCACTTTTTCTTGAGTGACTAGTCCTTCTTTAATTAATTGTTCCGCATACATTTCACGTAACGGTCGCATGCTTTTAATTTTTTTATACATGGCAGGCTGGGTAATAGAAGGCTCATCAGCTTCATTATGCCCATGGCGACGATAGCATACTAAATCAATAACGACATCGCGCTTAAATTTCATTCTAAAATCAAACGCAATCTGCGTTGCGAAGACAACAGCTTCTGGATCATCACCGTTAACATGTAAAACAGGTGCTTGCACCATTTTAGCAACATCCGTACAGTATAACGTTGAGCGAGCGTCTAATGGGTTACTGGTGGTAAATCCGATTTGATTATTGATAACAATATGAACTGTACCACCTGTAGAGTACCCTCTTGCCTGAGAGAAATTAAAGGTTTCCATAACAACCCCT
The DNA here is from genome assembly GCF_900461525.1 of Legionella busanensis. Taxonomy (NCBI): domain Bacteria; kingdom Pseudomonadati; phylum Pseudomonadota; class Gammaproteobacteria; order Legionellales; family Legionellaceae; genus Legionella; species Legionella busanensis. The sequence continues at coordinate 3,168,340 of NZ_UGOD01000001.1, forward strand.
TGCCCGGCAAAAGCAGCATCACCATGGATGACAACTGGGACTACAGTGTTTTTTTCTACTATATCATTACGACGCTCAAGACGTGTTCTTGCTGAACCTTCTACTACAGGGCCAATGATTTCTAAATGGGAAGGGTTAAAGGCTAATGCTAAATGGACAACTGGTCCATTTTTAGTTTGGATATCAGAAGAGAAACCCAAATGATATTTAACATCACCTGTTCTTTCAGATATTATTTTACCCTCAAATTCTTGGAAAAGTTGATCAGGTGCCTTGCCTAAAACATTCACTAAGACATTTAAACGACCACGATGAGCCATACCAATAACAATTTCTTTTACATTTTCCTGACCACCTTGGCGAATAATTTCTTTCATCATTGGAATAAAGGCATCACCACCTTCTAAGGAAAAACGTTTTTGTCCAACATAACGTGTTCCTAAATAGCGCTCTAAGCCGTCAGCTGCGATTAAGTCATTAAGTATTTCTTGCTTTTTATCTGTATCAAAATTAGGACGGCCCCGTGCTGTTTCTAATTTCTGTTGTAACCATTGCGTCTCTTTCATATTTGATATATGCATATACTCAATTCCTATGCTACCGCAATAGGTATCTTGTAATGCTTGTAAAATATCTTTAAGCGGCATTTGTTGCCCTGAATTAAAGTAATCACCAGCACAAAAGCTCTTATTTAAATCGGCTTCATATAAATTATGATGATTTAACCCTAAGCTAGGAACATGAACCCGCTCTGTCATACCAAGCGGATCTAACTTAGCTGCATGATGTCCATAAGCACGGTAAGCATTTATTAATTGAGCTACTTGAAATTGTTTACTATCCTCAGAAACGACGCTAATTTGATTAAAATATTTTTTATCTGCATTTTCTAGAAAGTAATTACGTATATTACGGTGAGAAATTTCTTTTGCTACTGAATCGACTTTGGGTAAAGCTTCAAAAGCTAAGCGCCAATCATTAGGTACAGAATTAGGATCTGCTAAGAAGTCCTCATACAATGCATCAACATAGGCCATATTACCACCAGATAAATAAGAAGAAGCCCATTGTTTTTGCAGATTACTACTCATGTTTTTTCTCCAAAGAGTTTACTTGCTATTTAAAGCAACTCAGAAAAAATTATTTATGTTTCCTGATTCAACATTTGCAGGCGAATATGACTAATCGCCTGCGCCGGATTGAGTCCCTTCGGGCAAACATTTGCGCAATTCATAATAGTGCGGCAACGAAATACACTAAATGGATCTTGCAATTTATCTAAGCGGTGTGCCGTTGCAGTATCTCGACTATCAGCTAAAAATCGGCGTGCCTGTAAAAGCCCTGCTGGCCCTATAAATTTATCTGGGTTCCACCAATAAGATGGACATGAACTTGTACAGCAAGCGCATAAAATGCACTCATATAAACCATCTAATAATGAGCGTTCTGCCGGTGTTTGCAGCCGTTCTTTTGCTGGCATATTACTGTCATTTTGCAAATAAGGTTCCACACGTTCATATTGCTGATAAAATTGTGTCATATCAACAACTAGATCCCGAATAACCGGAAATCCTGGTAAAGGACGGATAACTATTTTATTTGTATTAAGTTGCGAAAGAGATGTAATACAAGCTAAGCCATTAGTTCCATTAATATTCATACCGTCAGAACCGCAAACCCCTTCACGACAGGAGCGCCTGTAAGCTAAAGTAACATCTTGCTCAGCTTTAATTCGCTCAAGCAATGTTAAAAGCATAGGATCACTTTTAGCAGGAATTTCCAATGTATAATCTTGCATATAAGGCTTTTCATTACCTTCAGCTTCAGGATTATATCGATAAATGGATAAAGTTAATTTTTTATAATCAGCCATAACATACCCCCTTAATAAACGCGTTCTTTCGGCGCAAATGGCTCGACGTATTTAGGTGCTGTATTTACAGGCCGAAAATCAATACGCTCCCCTTCCTCAAAATACAAAGTATGTTTTATCCAATTAGCGTCATCTCGTTTAGGATAATCTTCACGGCTGTGAGCACCTCGACTCTCAGTACGAGCTAAAGCTGAATGGGCACTTGCATAAGCGGTGGCCATTAAGTTATCTAATTCTAAGGCAGCAATACGTTCTGTGTTAAAAATGTGGCTTTTGTCACTTAGTTTAGCATGTTTTAAGCGTTCTCGAAGCGCCTGTAAACGGTGCAAACCCTCTTCCATCACCTTACCTGTACGAAAAACACCAAAATCTTCTTGCATAACACGCTGCATAGCGTCCCGAATTTCAGCAGGGCTCTCACCATCTGTAGAATTCTCCCAACGCAAATAGCGCTCTAATGCAGGTGCAAGATCATCATCTGAAATGTAAGCTATATCAGGAAGCTCATTAGCAAGCCATAATTCTTCAACATGTAAACCAGCAGCACGGCCAAAAACAACTAAGTCAAGTAAAGAATTTCCACCTAAGCGATTAGCACCATGTACGGAAACACAAGCACATTCCCCAACAGCATATAATCCTTCAATAATTTGATCAGTACCATCTTTGTGCATTAGAACCTGGCCATGAATATTAGTCGGTATACCGCCCATACTATAATGGCAAGTTGGTACAACAGGTATTGGCTCAACAATAGGATCAACACCTGCAAATTTTATAGATAATTCTCGAATACCGGGCAGACGGGACATAATCAAATCCGCACCTAAGTGATCTAACTTTAATTTAACATGATCAATACCATTAGGATCAAAGCCTCGACCTGCACGAATTTCTAAAGCCATTGAACGAGCAACGACATCTCGGGAAGCTAAATCTTTTACACGAGGTGCGTAACGTTCCATAAAACGCTCCCCATCTTTATTAATTAGATACCCCCCTTCACCGCGACAACCTTCTGTAACAAGTGTTCCAGCACCAGCAATACCAGTTGGATGGAATTGCCACATTTCCATATCTTGTAATGGAATGCCTGCTCTTAGTGCCATTCCAAAGCCATCACCTGTATTAATGTAGGCATTTGTTGTCGACTGAAAAATACGGCCTGCGCCACCAGTAGCTAAAATACACACCCGAGTTTGGTAAAAAACAATTTCACCAGTCTCTATTGATAAAGCCGTAACGCCAGCAATTCGTCCATGAGCATCTTTAACAAAATCAAGTGCATACCATTCGCTAAAAACATGCGTTTTGGCTTTTAAATTTTGCTGATACAAAGTATGTAAAAGAGCATGACCCGTTCTATCAGCTGCGGCACAAGTTCGAGCAGCCTGTTCTCCACCAAAATTTTTCGACTGCCCGCCAAATTGGCGTTGATAAATTGTACCATTATCCATACGCGAAAATGGTAATCCCATATGCTCTAATTCATAAACTGCTTCAGGACCTGTCTTACATAAATATTCAATGCAATCTTGATCACCAATATAATCAGCGCCTTTTACCGTATCATACATATGCCATCGCCAATCGTCTGGATGAGCATTGCCTAATGCAGATGTAATACCACCTTGGGCGGAGACAGTATGTGATCGAGTTGGAAATACTTTAGAAAGTAAAGCCACTTTTAAGCCTGAATTAGCAAGCTGTAAAGCAGCGCGCATACCAGCGCCGCCGGCACCAATAATAACTGCATCAAATTTATTCCTTGCAATTGGCATATTCATATTATTGCCCCCATACAATCATTAAACCCCAAATAAATTGGGCACTAAGCCAAATTAGAACAACCATTTGCAAAAATAGACGCCAGCAGGTGGATTTAACATAATCAGTCGTAACTGTCCACACACCCACCCACGTATGTAAAGAGAAAGCTACTAGCGCCATAATAGTTGCAGCTTTAAAAAATACGTTAGAAAATAAGGTATGCCATAGTTGATATTGTAAATGTGGATGAAACAATAAAAAACCAAATAAAAAAAGACAGTATAACGCAAAATAGATGGCCGTAGCTCGCTGAATTAGCCAATCTTTTAAACCATTTCCTGTTAAACTAGTGACATTGCTTACCATATCCAAAATCCTAGAAGTAGAGTTAAAATAATTGCAGCTATAATCACAAAAATAGCACTTTTACGGCCTGAATCTAAATGCTCACCATAACCTGCATCCATAATTAAATGACGAATACCCGCTAGTAAATGATAAATTAAAGCTGCGCTAAAGGCCCAAAGAATTAATTTTGCTCCTATACCACTCAATGTCGATTGCAAATGTATGAAGGAAGCAGGGCTCGCTAAAGATAACTCAAGATAATAAAGGACGATAGGAAAGAGTAAAAATAAGGCAAGGCCTGAAATTCGATGCAAAATGGACGCAATTGCCATAGGAGGAAATTTTATTGTGGTTAAATCAAGGTTTACTGGTCTCTTCTTGTTCACGTTATAATTTATCCTTCAGTAAATAATGAAATAGCTAGTTTCTATCTAATAAGTAGATAGAATTTAATAAATATCTTAAATTCTTTAAACATCAACTTTTAACTTAACTACCTAATATAAGTATTGTAAGCTTATAAACCTGTTTTATTTTAAATATAACTAATTACAAACCGCTGGCTAGATGTCAGCTTTACATCACATGTCATAAAGTAAACTAATGGCAGTATTTAAATCGAATCGCTGTTTCTCGCCCTGCAGGCGTAGCAAGAGCTAGAAGTATACCACTCTGTCTTTTTAGCGCAAAGTGTATGTGCAAAAAGAGAAATAATTGTTATTAATGTGAGTTCAATATAAAGAGGCGAAGATATTTTTGGTCATAAAATGGATATTAGCACGGTAAAAATACACATTATTTGTGCACAATCTAGCACAAATGGAAAATAGAAATGGTAGTTAGACTTATACTTGCTAGTATTTATGATTTATTAATTGTTTTAGCGCTATTATTTTTTATAACAGCCGTTTCCCTAATTTTTAATCCTCAATCATTTATTCCTGCTGGCACTCGTTGGTATCAATTTTTACTTGTAGCCGGCATATTCTTTTATTATCTCTTATGCTTTAAATTTGGTGGACAAACAATAGGTTTAAAAACTTGGCAACTGAAATTGGTTACTAATAGAGAGCAGTTAACGCTATTGCAGGCTTTTTTATGGTTATGTTTTGCTTTGCCTGCAATAAGTTATGGATTTTTAAGATTTAAAAACCCACAATATTTTCTCTTTAAGTGGACCAAAATTAGATTATGTAAAGTTTCTGCACTTTAATAAATCTATCTTTGTTTATTTTCAGTCTCTTATTACCGTTAAAACTTACTTTTTTGGTATTCATGCTTTAAGGCTGTCTTAATAAAATTAAGATTAAGCTTTTGCTAATTCCCAATAGCTTTAGACTAAAATTACTACAAAATTTAAAAATTTCAATCAAATTAGATATGACAAGTGATGCTATTAGACAAGTTACAGGCCGGGCTCAAGCTGGCTTAAAAAATGATGATCCTTATATGACTATCGGGTCAATCCAGATGCAAGCAGCCAGGAAATTTGGAAAGCTTATTTAGAAACAGAAAGAACTATAAATCAAGATGCGTCTATAAGTGAGAAAGACAGAGAACAATTATTAAAACAACTAGAAGAAACCTATGATAATTATCTGAGAAATGATGATTTACGTAACACTTACGATAGCCAGAGAAAATCTAGAGATGAGCAAATAAGGCAGGAAGCTGAGCACGAAGTAGATAGTATAATGCAAGAGCTGCTAAAGGAAAATCAATCATCTGACGTCACCTTAATGCCACAAAACACCTCAAGTTATACTAATAATCCGCTAAGCTCTGCAGCTGTAGGTTTAGATAGTACCCCTGATAACAGTCAAGGCACCAGTAATTCTTTTGCAGATGATAGTGATTTAGAATCTGTCTTTAATAATATTCCTAAGTCACCTTAAACTACTTAAATACAGGAATTTAAGAAAAATATAGAGAGGAAAAATATTCAGCCATGCGTCTAATATTAGACAAAGCTGGTTCTACTCTTAATAATGAGAATAAATGCCGTAAATATGATACAGAAAAAGAATCTATGAAGGGGCAGCCCCCTGAGAATAAGAGTGTAATAAGTAGAGGGTTAAAACTATTACCGCGAAACCTTAGGTCCAGAACTAGCATGCTGTAAATAAGGCTGCCGGGGTGATTCGGATGGATAGCCATAACCCCTATCGTTTAAGGTTTTAACTAATTTAAGATACCTTTCTCCCCAAGCACCCGGATCAAAGTTGGTCACCACAACATTATAATTTAAATTAATAATGGACTCAAAAGCCTTACGTTGAGCCTTTTCATGCCCACTAAAAGCAACTTGTACTTCCGTTTCAGGATTAGTGCCCCCTGATTTTAAACGCTCAATTAGAAGATAAATCATTTTTTCAATAGTAAAATACAACTTACACATAGACATACCAGCCGTATACATATCTTGTGCTTTAGATGTACTTAATCTATGGCCCCAATCTAAAATAGTGTAAACAAACTCATATTCATTATCACCGATTAGCTCAGGTTCTATGATTAAAGGAGGTGAAATAGGTTCAATAACAGGATTAACAATGAGGAGATCAAAATTTGCCCAATGCCACCAAAGTTGGTAAACCCTCTCAATAAGGACAACAGGATCATCATAGTTATCAACTACAATTCTCTGCCGCATCTCTTCCATCTGCTGCTCAAAATTTGGATCGGAGATGTCTATTGCATTTGCCATGTTTATTACTCGTTTTAATGTATAACCGTATCTTAGCCTAAAATTAATACTTAAGCATGAAACGCTTTAACAAAAAAATAGCAAAAAAAGTGTAAATTTAGTACTTTTTCTAAAATTTCAAGCCAATATATTTAATTTAAGATAAATTTGATATGAAAGGAAGTTAGTCTTTTTGTGGCGAAATCACGTTATTCTGTAATAGACTACCGCCTGCTTATGACAATTTTTAAGACAGCTTTTCTGACAATGCACTTCATTCTGACAAAAAGCAATTATGCCCCGTTTCAGCCATATATCAAGCATAGGCTCTAAAGCCATTAAATCTAAATTAAACTCTCGAGCTAGTTGCTGATTACTTGCTATTCCTTCACGACGTAAATAATTAAGAATCTGTAAGAGCATACTTATTTCCTGAAGAAAAATTTTGATAATAAAGTTTAGCTATAAATAGTCCAATACTTATTAACATTAGCATAATCCAAAATAAAGAAAGTGCTGGATGTTCCATAAATCGTGCCGCTTGATAGAAAATGACTGCAGAAGCATAAGCAATGAGTAATGACCAACTTACGGAAAACCACATAATTTTTCGATTCGCTTCCTGTCTAATTACAGCCATTGTAGACACACAAGGAATATAAAGTAGTACAAAGAGTAAATAAGCAAACGCGCCTGCTTGGCCATCAAAAAGCTGCGCCATTTTACCATATACTGTTTGTGATACCTCATTGTCAGGCGCACTTGCCAAGATAGGATTGACAAAAGCATGGCCTAATTCAGATAAATTATGGGGAATCGACCAAAAAGCTTCTTGCAATGATTGCCATAAATTAAATGTTAAAGAAAGATGAGCACTACTATTAAGATGTGCTAATTGCGCATAGAGTGAATTTAAAGACCCAATAACTACTTCTTTTGCAAGCATACCTGTTAGTAGACCTACTGTTGCAGGCCAATTATTAGGCTCAATTCCCATTGGTGAAAATAACGGAGTAACCCATTGACCTAATAACGATAATATAGATTGAGCATTTGCTTGATCACTACTAAAACCGCCGTTTATTGTTAGTGCATTTAACCCACTTAAGATAATACAAACAGGAATAATTAAGCGACCGGCACGAATAATAAAATAACGTAGTCGAGAAAACATTTCTTTCAATAATCGCTTTATAGTTGGCCTATGATAAGCAGGTAACTCAAGAATTAATGGCGATGAATAACCTTGTAAAATAGTTTTACGTAACATAAAACCTGTCAATACAGCCAATACAATCCCAGTCATATAAAGGCAAAAGACAATATTTTGTCCTCCTCTCGGGAAAAAGGCTGCTACAAATACGGAATAGATTGCTAAACGAGCACTACAAGACATAAAAGGACTCATAACAATCGTTAATAGGCGTTCTCTGTCTGAATCCAACGTGCGCGCCGCCATAATCGCAGGCACATTACAGCCAAAACCAACAATCATCGGTACGAATGCTTTTCCCGGTAATCCAAGCATACGCATGAACTTATCAACTACAAAAGCAGCTCGTGCCATATATCCAGAGGTCTCTAGTAATGCTAAAAAGAAAAACATGGCGCCAATAACTGGAATAAATGCAACCGTTGTCGTAATACCAATTCCTATGCCCTGCGCAATTAAAGCAATTAACCATTGGGGAGAATGTAGTTTTAATAATAACCATTCAGGGCCTTGGACAAAGAGTGCACTTGAACTCATTTCAAAAAAGTCTTGCAAAGCACCGCCAATATTGATGGCAAATAAAAACATTGAGTACATGACAGCAAAAAAAATGGGCAACGCAAAAAATCGATGCAATATGATACGGTCTATCTTTGCTGTGAAATGTTCGCTAGTATCGCTAAGTTTTTTCTGAGTTAAATTAACTAATTGATGAATTACCTGATAACGTGCATCAGCGATGACAATATCGTCGTCCGGACCTTTCTCAAACCCCTCTGTATTCACTGCGCCTAACATAGTTTCTATTAAACACTGATCACCTTCTAAAGTTCGCAAAGTGTAATATTGGGCTAAATTTGCAGATAAATGATAATTTGAGATAAGATTTTGCTTAATTTTATTGATTCTTTGTTGCAAATCTACAGGCAGGGTCAGATTAAAGTTGTTGGGTTTAACTAGTTTGGCGGCTACCGCATGTTGTAACTCAGTAAGACCTATTTTTTTGTGAGCTTGAATAGCGATGATCGGGCAGTTCAATTGCTTTGACAAAAGCGCGGTGTCAATAGAAATACCTCTTTGCTTAGCAATATCACTCATATTAAGTGCAATAATAATAGGTTTACCTAGTTCAAGAAGTTGGCTTGTTAAATAAAGATGCCGTTCTAAATGACAAGCATCTATAACATTAATAATAATATCGGCAGGGATTGTGAGAATAGAATGGGCTGTAATCTTTTCATCCTGACTTAGGATATAGGAGGAGTTTAGGGAATACACACCTGGTAAGTCAGTAATTTCTATTGTTTGATTGGCAAATTGAAAAAATCCTGTTTTTTTTTCTACTGTTACCCCCGGCCAATTACCAATCTTTTGATTATCACTCGTAAGCGCATTAAATAATGTTGTTTTACCACAATTGGGATTTCCTAATAATAAAATATGTGTCATACAGGTTCCCACTCTAGTTCATCAGCTTCTTCTTTACGTAAAGTAATTGATGTTCCCCGTATTTCTATTTGCAAAGGGCAACCTAGCGGTGCAACTCTTATTACTTTTATTTCCACACCACGCGTTATACCTAAAGATAATAAGCGCTTACGGTAAATTAAATTAGTATTACCAAAATTTACCAACCGGACATGGTCACCTTTATGTAAATCATTAATATGAATTTTTTTCATTCTATTCTTAGCTAAATTGGATAGATTGCAAAAATTTAAATCTTTTGGTGTATTTTAGCATAGATGATAGCGATAATCATTCTCATTTTGAATGAAAATAAATTATTTTAACCGGGCTTTATCCAAAATTCTTGTTTTTAAGTTAAATAAGACATAGTACGTCTTGGATGGCGTTGAATATAATCTTTTGATTGCATCTCATGTAGGCGACTTTGTGTTCGCTTGAAAGCCTGTTTCATCTCACCTTGTATATAAAGTTCATCAATAGGAGCTGCAGCAGATAATACTAAACGAATGCCTTGATCATACATAACATCAATAAAGTGAATCAATAAAATAGCAAATACGGTATCACTTTCTCCTAATACTGGAATATCGCTTACAAAAACAGTATCAAAGCGCTCAGCTATTTCTAAATAGTCCAATTGACTACGGGGTAAATTACAAATAAATTTAAAATCAAACCAAACAACTCGATCGCTTAGTTTAATATAAGGAATTTCGCGCTTTTGAACTATTAATGTCCCTGTAGTTTGGGCAGCAGGTGCAATATAGTCAAACTGTCTATTTAAAAGGTTAGTTGTTTCTTCTGTTAAGGGATAAATATAAGTTTCAAAATCTAATTCGCGACTTAAACGATAATCTTGCTTATTACTTAGATGAATAACTTCACAATGCTTTTTGATAGCAGTAATTGCTGGTAGAAAACGGGCACGCTGTACACCATTACGATATAAATCATCAGGTGCTGAGTTTGATGTAGCAATTAAAACCACATCTCGTGCAAATAAAGCTTGCATAAGCTCAGCTAAAATCATTGCATAAGCAATATCATCTACCATAAATTCATCAAAACACAGTAATTGCGCTCTTTTAGCAATATCTGCTGCTATCCGTTGTAGTGGATTAGGTATCCCTTGCAATTGACGTAACTGCGCATCTACTTGTTGCATAAAATGATGAAAGTGGAAACGTAATTTTTTCTCTAACGAGATAGTGTTAAAAAAAAGATCCATTAAAAAGGTTTTACCAACACCAACTGGCCCATAAATATAAATACCTTTTAATGAGGATTTCTTAAGCCAATTAAACCAACTTTTTTTCTGATTGGAAAAATCACTAATTAATCTATCTAGGTGAATTAAAACTTGACGCTGCGAAGGGCTATCCTGTATATCACCAGAATCAATAGCTGCGTTGTATTGATTAAGTAAGCTCATAAGCTTAATACCTGTGTACGCACTATATCCATTAGTTTAGATTTTAATAAAAGTAAATTGCCATGAAAGAAATGCCCCGTTGTGGGAAAGCAAATGACAGGGATTTTAGGGTTAGCTTGATTAGCAAAATCAAGAACCATATCTAAAGGTGAAATTTCATCTTCTTCACCTTGTAAAATAAACCACGGTTTTGGTGCTTTAAATTCTAAATAATTATAGTGATGAAAAGGGGGCGCTATAGTGATTAAAAGAATAGAATCACTTTTTGCTGCCGCTCTGTAAGCTACAAAAGAACCAAAAGAAAAGCCAGAGAATATAAATTGGGTATCAGGGTATTGTTGCCGCCAAAGCTGTTGTAAAACCAACATATCCTCACTTTCACCTATGCCCGCATCATACTGACCTTCCGACGCACCGACACCACGAAAATTAAATCGAATTGAAGGAATACCTAATTCTTTAAATGAGCGCGCCATGGTTGTAACAACTTTGTTGTTCATTGTACCACCCTGCAGCGAATGGGGGTGACCTAATAGCGCTAAGTAATTAAAATTTATTTCATTGGGGAGCGTTAATATAGCTGCTAAGCGACCAGCTTTGCCTTGAAAAAGAAAGGTATGCTCACCAGGCGTGATTAAATTTGCGATAGGTAACATAAATTCATTCATAACTTATTAAAGTATTAATAATAACCGATCTTGCAATTTGTTGCGCGTCCTTTAAACTTATTTTGCGCTGACAAATTGCAGCGACCTAGACCCTTCGTTTGATATCAAACATAGGAATTTACATTAGACTTTTTTGCAGTGAGTTTCAAAAGAAGTCTATTAACAATTTTTGGAGGACTTGATCCATGAGACAGGTACCAATGCTCTTAAATTTTATCTGTATTTACTCCTTTCAATTAGGGGGTAAATAAATGAATATTAACGAATTTGCTAAAAAAAAGCTGGCTGGCGAAAAAATAACGATGCTGACCTGCTATGATTATCTTTCTGCTAAAATTATTGCTGAATCGCAATTAGATTGCGTTTTAGTTGGGGATAGTGTTGCCATGGTTGTTCATGGCCATTCTAGTACAGTGATGGCAACAATTGATATGATGGTTTTGCATACCCAAGCAGTAGCTCGCGGCATTACACATCAATTAATAATAAGCGACCTACCCTTTCTTTGCCATCGTTCGTCTCAAGCTGAAACAATCATCAACGTTAAAAAATTAATACAAGCTGGCGCCGAGGCAATTAAAATTGAAGGTGGAGATGATGATACTTGCCGTACTATTGCTTATCTAGTGTCTTCTGGTATTCCTATACTCGGCCATATAGGCCTAATGCCGCAATCTATTTATCAGTATGGTGGCTATAAAGTTCAAGGTCGAGACGATGAAAAAGCAAATCAACTATTACAACAAGCAAAAAATCTAGAAGCTTCTGGCTGTTCAGCGCTCGTTCTTGAATGCATTCCTCAAGCATTAGCAAAAAAAATAACTAATAGCCTATCTATTCCTACTATAGGTATAGGTGCAGGTTCTGTAACTGATGGCCAAGTTTTAGTTTGGCACGATATGTTAGGTTTACAACAAGATTTTGTACCTAAATTTGTAAAACAATTTACAAATTCTAAAAGTACTGTGTTAACAGCAATTAATAATTATATTCAGGATGTTCAACAAAGCGACTTTCCATCAGAGAGCTACGCTTACTAATTAAATCACTTTTCCAAAGGCTGCTTAAAAAGCAGCCTAATTTAATTATTTACTAGGATAATTCATGCAAGTTTTTAATAATTTAAATGACTGGATCAATTTTAGAAATACACTAGATCCTCACTTAAGTTTAGGTTTTGTACCTACCATGGGTAATTTACATAAAGGCCATAGCTCTTTAATGCAGATTAGTAAAAGTGAAAATGAGCTGACAGTTGTTAGTATCTTTATTAATCCAACCCAATTTAATCAGCCCGATGATTATACTAATTATCCACGTACCTTAGAATTAGATCTTAAATTACTAGAAGAAAATGGTGTTGATTACTGCCTCACTCCGACAGAGCAAGCAATATATCCCGATGATTATAGATATAAAGTTATAGAAACTGAATTTTCCCAAATTATGGAAGGCGCCTATCGACCTGGCCACTTTAATGGTGTGTTAACGATAGTTATGAAATTACTCAATTTAGTTAGGCCCCAAAATGCCTATTTTGGTGAAAAAGACTATCAGCAATACTGTCTAATTCGCGATATGGTTAACGCTTTTTTTATGCCTATTTCTATAAAGGTTTGCCCAACAATTCGTGAAACAAGTCAACTTGCTTACAGTTCTCGCAACAATCTTCTTACTATTAATGAGCGCGAATTAGCAGAACGCTTTGCTACCATATTCCATCAAGATAAACCTTATAATGAAATTTTAAAGCAATTAAAGGAAAATGAGTTAAGTGTCGAATACTTTATAGAGCATGAAAATCGCCGATTTATAGCAGTTAAAATCGGAAATGTACGTTTAATAGACAATTATATTATTAAAGCAAAGCAATAATTATGTATTCTATGATTTTAAGGCTATTCTTTAATAAATAAACATTTTATGAAAGGGATATTATTATGTTAAAAAAATATATATTAAATACATTGTTCTATTTAACTAGCCTTTCTTTATCCTCATTTGCTGTAGCGGCAGCAGCGACTGACACGAATGCTAGTTCAACAACCAATACAACTTCTTCTTCAACAAGTGCAACTTCTACAGATGATCAATCAAGAGGTAAAGATGAATGGCTTTCTAAAATGCGAGAGGTAGTACCCGGCATTATTTGCAAAAACTTTACACAAAATGATGAACTTAATAAACGTTTAAAAGCAGAAAATATCGATTACGATAAATGCGTAAGTTTAATTCCTGCTAGTTTTGATAAATGTAAAAGCAAGTATTACTCAGATCTTCCTGCAACGATGGACAAAGATAGTGCATCAAAATGGGGTAAAACGATGGGGGAATGTATAGGTACTGATTTTGCTCTTACTAATTTTGGTGGTGAATCTAACACTAATAATAAAGATAGCAGTTCTGCTAGTAGCTCTGCTCAAGAAATGACCAAAGATGAATGGTTATCAAAATTAAAAGCTGTTGTGCCTGATTTAATTTGCAAAGGTTTTATGCAGGATGAAACACTTAATAAACGCCTCACTGAAGTTAATATTAACTACGATAAATGTGTTAGTTTAATACCTGAAAGCGTTGATAAATGTCAAAAAGAACTCTATTCTCAAATTCCTGCAACAATTAATCAGCAAAATGCAGGAAAATGGGGACATTCTATTGGCGAATGTATAGGTAAAGATTTCGCTTTAAAACACTTATTTAATAAAAAGCCTTAAGCTTTTTACTGCAAATGCATAATTTGACTAGCTCTATATAATCTCGCCCTAAAAAATCTTTTAGGGCGAGATTATATTCTTAAATAACTAATTAATTTATCTCCTTTTTTTGTTTGTTAATCCAGAAATTTTCCTACAATACTTGGCATTTAAAATATGAATAATTTTACTCTTACCTAATTATAAACTTTATTAACTGATTGCTGTATTTGTAATCATTAAATTTATTTAATAAGCTTTAATTAAGAAAGATATAACGTTCCTATTAAGTTTCAAACAAGGCTCCAGGGCTCAAGGCAAAGAATTTTACAAACAAGTACCTAGGAATTAATTATGAAAGAAAGACATTTCGCTTATAAAATAAATAGTAATGTTGCAGGCTTAATTTGCACTTATGCTGAAATTGAAAAAGATAAAATGCTAGACCTTTTAAAATTGGTACAACAAGATACTGAAGTAGGTCTATATTGGGTCTTTAAGCAACTAGATAATCAACCTAAAGAGCCATTATGTATTATTGATTGCACCCATAAGCGCGTTTATTATCATTATTCAGGTGAGGTAGAAGACTTAAGTGATACTGTGAAAAAATTATCTAAATAATTATCGTTTTACCGTAACTAAATATCTCTAAAGTACAAATTTTGCTTAAAAAGTAATTACCTGCTAATTTGTATGTTCTTATCTGCTTGATGATTAAACTCTGTAAGCAATGAGCTGAATTTTTTCTTGGCAAAAAAACGAGAATATTCAAGGTTGATTTTTTGGGTATCTTGCTTTTTAATAAGCTCAGCAATTGCATCATGCCCCATAATTCTAGCAATATCATAAGGAGCAAGTAATATCTCCTCATTTTCTTGCTTACCTTTTAAAAATAAATTCATTCTTTGTTGGCTATTATTATCTTTATCTCCTACAAAAGATTTTAATTTACTAACTTTGAATTTGCATGAATGAATATAATCATTATTGAAGCTTATTAATAGTTTAACAACGTCTTCATGGCCTTCCTGGGCAGCTATCCATAATGGGGTAATACCTTCATTATTTGGTTGAAGTTTAGCACCTGCTTTAATTAAAGTATCAACAATTGAGCTAAAACCTCCATAAGCAGCAACCCAAAGCGGTGTAGTGCCATTATCTATACGTATATTATTTAGATCAGCATGTGCGTCAATTAAGTCTGCAACCAATGATGTCAGTCCCGCAGCAGATGCTAACCAAAGTGGACTTATACCGTATTGTTTATGAATTACATTAGGCGAAGCACCTGCTGCAATCAATGACTTAGCTACAGAAATATGACCATTATAAGTACTAATCCAAAGGGGTGTTATTTTTTCTTTTAAATCAATTTGCGCTAAATTGGCATGCGCTTTTATTAAGGCTTCAACAACTAAATTATGCCCCTTATAAGCAGCAACCCACAAAGGAGTAACATCTTCATTATCCACTAAATCAATTAGCGCACCTGCTGCAATTAAACTTTCAACAACTTGTATATGACCATTTTGAGCTGCGATATGAAGCGGCGTTAAACCATCAATATCTGTCTGGTTAAGTAAAGCGCCAGCTTTAATTAACATGTCGACAATTTGAGTATGGCCATTTTGAGCGGCTATATACAATGGTGTGCAGCCATTCTTATTAGGCTGATTAATTAAGGCACCTTCTTTAATTAACATGTCGACAATTTGAGTATGGCCATTTTGAGCGGCGATGTATAATGGCGTACAGTTATCCTTATTTGGTTGATTAATTAAGACACCCTCTTTAATTAACATTCTTACGACCTCAGTATGACCATTTTGAGCGGCGATGTACAATGGCGTCGTATTAGCTCCACCCATTTGATTAATTAAGGCACCTTCTTTAATTAACATTTTAACAACCTCAATATGGCCATTTTGAGCAGCGATGTATAATGGCGTGCAGCCATTCTTATTGGGTTGATTAATTAAACCACCCTTTTTAATTAACATGTCAACAATCTGAGTATGGCCATTTTGAGCAGCAATGAAGAGCGGAGTTGTATTATCACTACCTAGGTGATTGATTACAGCCCCTGCTTTAATCAACAGTTCTACAATTTGAGTATGGCCATTTTGAGCGGCTATCCAAAGTGGGGTCACATGATTACTATCTACTTTTTCTAATAGGGCGCCAGCTTTAATTAGGATCTTAGCAATCTGAGTATGGCCGCATTGAGCAGCAAGCCACAGCGGTGCGATTCCTGTTTTTTTATCTACAGCGTTTAGGTTAACCTTGGCTTTTACTAAAGTCTTAACGACTTGAGTATGTTTATTGCGGACAGCTATCCAAAGTGGAGTAAGGCTATCTCTACGTACTTGATTTAGATTAGCTCCTTTTTTAATTAAGTCTTTAATAACATCATTGTGTCCATGTTGAGCAGCAATATAAGCTAAGCTAACTGTATCAGATTGATAACAAGCCCTATCTTTGCTAATAGGTTGTCTTAAGTTTGCAAGTTTTGTTTTTAATACGTTACGGCGCGGATCAGATTTAGTTAATACTAAGCTCATATTAAAAGCAGAGTAAAAGCCGTCATTATCATAAGCAAATCCCTTTTTAAGGGCTGCTGCTATATAGTCAGTAGTATTAGGTAATTTTGCAGTTTCTAACGGATCCTGATTAGCATCACGATACATCCAACCCTGGCCTGGGGTATAAATTAAAGCGGTAGTATGATTGGCATTCTCAACTAAAAAACCGATAGGCTTATTAGACAAATAAGCCGTTTCTTCTAATAATTCTTCTAATCTATCTAGATGTTCTTTAATTTCTTTCTCAGTCATCATAAACGGAGCTGAGTAAGGCACCGTTAAACCGCCCTGGTCGTTAATCATCTCTGAAGAAGCAATAGAAGAAAGTATTTCGAAACGCTCAATAAATGGTTTATTAACTAGAAAAGACCAGTCAATTGATGATTGAAATAAGGTCAAGTGATCATAAAAACCTAGAATTTCAAAGAGATACTTATCTTCATCCGTTAAATTTTGCCCTGCTTTTTTTAAAACTTGGTTAATAGCTTGAACTAAATCCTGGGTTAAATTTGAGGCAATAAATCTAACGCGCTTTTCAAAACGTTCTCTTTCTTCATTACCTAAGAAAACAGCTTCTAACCAACGTAATGCAAATCCCTTACATACGCCTTCTTTATCTTCTGAATAATTTAAGGCATTGTATAAATTGACAATTGCTAAATGATCGGACATTTTTTATAGAGTATTAGTTTTGCAGCAGCGATTGTAACTTAATTAAATTAAGTAAGTATTAAGTAAAATAAATACAGGGCAGCTATTTTCTATTACAATTATTAAAACCAATTATAATAAGAACTCGCTCTAGCTACCCTATGGTGACTTAAACTTATTTAAGTATTAATAAGTTAGCCCTAACCCAAGAAACATTAAATGCCGCTTACGCTGTAATTTTCTTTTCGCTTAATTGTATTTGCCGAGTACGAGTCACAGGTAGACTTGTTGGATGAGTTCTAACAACAAAGTCTATTAACTTTTCTCTTACTTCACAACGTAGGTCCCAAGCATCGCCAGGCGTTCGCGCACTTGCTAAAATTCTTAACTCCATTACTCTATCTTGCACATCACTTACTTGAATACTACATACTTTACCATCCCAGAGCGCAGAGTTACTTAAAACACGCTTCAACTCGTCACGCATTTCATCAACAGGTAAAGTAAAGTCTACATATAGATAAACTGTTCCAATTAAATTATTACTTTCTTCCCTACTCCAATTTTGAAAAGAATGCTCAAGAAAATAATTGGTTGGAACAACTAAACGTCGCCAATCCCATAACTTAATAATGACATTACGAAAATTAATTTCCTCAACAACACCAAACTCATCCTCAATAACTACAGAATCACCTATTTTAATAGGTTGCGTTAAAGCAATCTCTAAGCCCGAAAATAGACTTGCTAAAGAGCGCTGTGCAGTAAAAGTTAATACCAAACCGATTACCCCAGCTGTGGTTAAAACACTAGCACCTAAGGCACGCACATTATCAAATAACATCAAAATTGCGCCCACTGTTAGAATTGCAATAATTGCCATAGCAATGCGCTTTAAGATTAAGGTTTGGGTATATATTTTCCGCGCTAAAGCATTATCAGTTGTACTATTATAACGATGTAGAAGCAACTGTTCAGCTATATGAACCAATTTAAATAAAATCCAAGATATAGCACAAATAATTAAGCAACTACTTAATTTATCTAAGAAATAGGAAAATTGGCTTGGTAACCCTAAGTAAGGAATTAATGCATTAAACAAAATTAAAAAAACAATTGTTTTTAATACGCTAGAAAAAAAGGGTAGTAAAATACTTGTTGTTTGGTGCGCAGTTAGAAATGAGGTAGATAGCAAGTATTTTGTAAAATTATTTATAATACGTGTAAATAGCCAATAAAAACTTAAAGCTAAAGAAAAATAAAAGCTAAATTGCTCAACAATATTAAGCGCTGGCAAATCCGTTTTATCAACAAAAAAATAAATATATTTTTGATAAAAATAATTACCTAGTGTAGCCAATATAATTATAAAAATTGGCGGTAGAAGAACATTCCTAAAATGAGGAGATACAGGCTTGAAACTATCTCCCATGATAGTAGGCTTATTTATAGCAATAGACATATATTTCTCCTTCTAACTATCCTTGACTTCATAATTTTTCATCCAATAAATTAAACTAATTAATTAACTAAAATTTTTAAATTAATTAATTAATTAATTATCTTTAGCCAATTCATTCATTGACAAGTTCGCTTCGTTACTACAGTTATTATCCTGCATAGGCATGATAGAAATATCTTGAGCTTGTACGGAAAATAAATTAGTTACATCTTTACTTTGCTTATATTTCACCCATTCCATATCATTATTTAGGATATATTTACATGCCTCCTCAATAAAAAAATCCCTTTTATTAATACCAGCCCACATGCAGTACTGCATAATTTGTTCATAAATTTGCATATTCATTCTAATTCTGAACTGTGTTTTTTTTTGAGCTATGGGTTCGCGAGTTATAAGCATATGTACCTCCATTAAAATATAAATTAATTGTGACAAATTAATATTATATAATTTTGCCAGATTTTTAAAAATTATACAACCCAGTTTTTGTCATTTCTTATTTGACAAGTAATGTCACAGATTATTAGAATAAACCACCATAAAAATGTCTTTTAGGCTAATCTTGTAAGCAATCAGCGAAATAAAGTTAGGTTCTCTTCTTTTAACTCTTTAAAATTGTTGATTTATCCACTAACGTGATTTTTTTGATTCATGCAGGTTGAATTTTATTCACAATTGTTGAACCATACTGAGTAATTACTGTGAGGGAGTAGAATAATGGCAATAATGAAACCGGCTTTAGACGGCATTGGCACCGCTAGTGGCGTAGCTTGGCCTCTGTTCGGAATTTTAAGTTCTACCTTAAGTTTATGTATTGGGGGCACAGTCGCTCTTATATTAGGAAGTATTTGTAGCAGTGTATTTTTACTTATATGTATTCCCATAGCTTACATAAGTTATTGCGACTCGAAAAAACAGCAAGAAGAATTAAGAAGAAAAAAAGAAAAATATGAAAATTCTTTATTAACTAGCCTTACCGCTTTTTTTTCCCTACTTGATAAATATAAAACGTTAAATACAACCTTAACTTTAAGTGAACTTTTAGAAAAAAAAGCACAAGAACTTGAGCAAGAGTCTACAAATGAAGATAAATTATGCACCAATTTCTTGCGATATTTAAATTCAGAAGCTGTTTACAATTTGTATAATCCTCTAGAGCCAAAGTTATTTAATCGAGCACTACAAAAATACATTAATCAATTTTTACTTAATCAATTAAACCAAACCCCTTATACCGATAAAGAAAATACAAAAATAAGCGTAGCTGCTTTTCAAGCTTTTGTTGGTGCATTTGGTACAATTGCTGGTGGTTTTGCTGGGTTCACTGGCTTATTAATGGGGTTAGGGTTAATGGCAAGTTTTAGTGTTGTTCCTTGGATTGGAATTGCTATTGTAGTGATAGCGCCAATTATTGCTATTTATATGACTGATATGGCAGTAAGGAATGCAGAGTTAAATGCTGATAAGTCTTTTTGGTGCAAGCAAACCAAAAACTTAAATCAATGTACCCAAAAATTAAACACAGAGCTGCGTGAGGTAATTAACTTAAATCAAACAGTAAATAACCATTTACCAGCTTCTCATTCTACTTTCACCGCTAATCACCCTGAAGCAGCTGTAGTGCTAGAAAAAAAATCAATTATACCTGACCAGATATCTACTCATAAGAAATCAAGGAACGAAAAAGAAAATAAAAACCTATCTCATCAGCGAAAAGATTCTACTTATAATACTAATTATTCCACTCATCAAAATAGTTTTTTTACTTCTGACAAGCTAAATGGAGAAAGTACTCCCTTGTCGCATGAAGTTGTAACTTTAGCTTAAGTTTTTTTATAGAGTCTTAATTACTCCTTTAATCCTTTTAAAATCGCCTTAATTCATTAAATATAAAAGAATTTAACCCTATATGCACATAATTATCCACAGGTTTATTAAATAAGCAAATGGCATTTATTTTTATTATAATAAGCAACTAACCTTATTTAATAAGGGCTAGGTATATAAAAAGATAATAAGATGAATAAATTAAGGAAACTAACTAAAAAAGATATCCACAGAAAATAAATTAAAATGGCTCTTTTAATATTACTCTAATCTTACTAGGAAAAATAGTCTTAACTTTATAAAACTGCATGTAAATATAGACAAGGTAATTTTTAGTAGGCAAAAATTATAAGGCTAAATTTTGCAAAATAGAGTTCAGCATTGCTAAGCGGTGTCGCGCAGATAATAAATATCTTTCCCACATAAGCGGAAATCCATCTGAAATTAGCCTCAAACTTAATTTATGCAATAACACCGTATTGCTGTTGCATCTAATATAGGTTAGATAAACTATAATTTATTCACATAACTCCGCAATATTTAACGTTACAAAATCATCATTTTCTTTAAGAGACTGACTTTCTAGGCTCCCTTTATTTTGTTTATAAGTATTCCATTTTTTATCATGGGCTAAAATATATTTACATGCCTCTTCGATAAAAAAATCTCTATAAGTAATTCCGGCCCACTGGCAGTATTCCATTATCTCTTCATGCGTCTTAATATTCATGCGAATACGAAATGCGATCTTTTTTTGCGTAGCTGGTTCTGGGACAATAAGCATAATTTCCTTTCTCTTAATTACTGTGACAAGTTTGAGGCATAGAGTGTCTTATATCATGTAAAAATTGCATTAACAATAATTTTTAATTTTTGACTTAAAAGATTTGACATATATGACTCAAAGGTGTAACTTAAAGTTGTCACTTTAATTTGAGAATAAACTTGCTCAGTAACTTGTTGTAAATAAAGGGGTAACTATGAAGAAAAAAATTGCCAGTATACTAGTGGGTTGTTCATTGGTTATATTATCAGGCTGTCAAGTTATGTCCGGCGAAAGAAGTGTTAATCAATATGGTTCTGATGCCACGATTACTACTTCAGTAAAAGCAGCTCTTTTGAATAATACAGGCTTACCTGCTTCACGTATTCATGTTGAAACAGATAAGGGAACTGTACTTTTAAGTGGCTTTGTTAAGACCTACCAACAGAAGATTAAAGCAGGTCAATTAGCTAGCCAGATACAAGGGGTTAGAGTAGTTGAAAATAATCTTATTGTACGTCGATAAGAGAAATATTAGAAACTTTACTGTGTTAACTTAAAGTTAACTAAGGAATAAAAATGAATAATAATAGAGCAGCTTTTGAAAATGAAAAACAAAAAGTAAATAATCTATATGAAAATGGCAAGCAAAAAGCGCAAGCAGCTTATGAAGAAGGTGAAGAAAAGCTAAGCCAGGCAGTTGAGCAAGGTAAAGAGAAATCTCAAGATCTCTATCAGCAAGTAAAAGAGTCAGCGAGTGAGTTCTATGATGAGAGCAAAAAAATGGTTAACGAAGCAAAAGATTATTTGCAAGCTAACTCTGATGAAATTATAAATGCTGTTAAACAAAATCCTGTAAATTCGTTATTAATTGCAGGTGGCATAGGCTTTATACTTTATAATCTTCTAAGAAGATAAATAAGATTAACAAAATAACATTTAAAAATAATAAAGATTAGGAGTTGTAAGATGAAAATAAATAAAATAAGCGCATTAGTATTGGGTTCAAGTGTACTTTTTGCAGCTAACGCATTTGCTGGACAAGAAGAACTTATTAGTCGCTCAAAAGGTTATGATCTAATGCCTCATGAGGAACGCACTATGGAAGGTAATTGGTTTAGTACTCGCACCCTTCACTGTAAAATTCGAGCCAAAGGTACTGAAGCAAATCCAATTTCAGTGACAGCTTTAAAAAAGAGAGCTGTTGTTAACGGATTAATCCTTCCTGAAGGAAATTCAATGACAGTTATCGTTCATCTAGGCGATAACATGCACTTTGAATTAGATAAGCGAGCTAAATTAGGATTGCTAAACAATGGTGATCAGCTTGTTAATTTAAATTGCGATTAATAGAAACATAGTTTTATTTAACGCCAGCTTAATTAAGTTGGCGTTTTTTTATAAGTATTTTCCTTTACTTAAATAGTAACTTCTTAAGCAGCAGATAAAGGATAAGTCCCGCCATTATATGCTTATGTTTATCGCAATGTATTATCAACTCCGTTCTTCACTAAACTATATATAGAAATAAATATTTATCTAATTTGCTACATTTAGTTAAGCGCTTTTGTATAAGCTTCTTCAGCTAGAGTTAATTGCTTTTGCAACTGCCCTAACTCTGCATTAAGCTTCAGTATTACTTCATCACCTAATGACTGGGTTTGAGAAAGACGATTCACTAATGCTTCTTTTTGATTCCTTAGCAAGATAATTTGCGCTTCTAAATTCTGCAACCACTGCTGCCTAGTAGTTAATTTATTTACGGAGAAATCGACATTAGCTTGGGGTAACTTTTGATTTGCTTGCTGCTGACAAAAATTAACCAACACATTGATTTTTTGATTAATTCTTTGCGCCAAGTAATGGGAAGCTTGACTAGTTTCTTGCTGGCTTAAAATCTGAATATCATCTTTGATTTCTTTACTATAAGCTTGAATATCATCTTTAGGGTAGCAGCGAAATAACCCTGACGGAAATAATTTGAAAGAAAATACCGGACCAAATTTACTTAACTGCCATTCTAATTCAGGAAGACGTTTTAGAAGACTAGTTAATAATGAATCAATGGACATCATTAATTATTATGCTCCTCTTCTTCCACATTGGTATTATTTAAGCAACTTCCAAGCTTTCACTCGTATCAGCTTTACCTCGATAAAACTTAGTACAAATAAAAGGTGGTAAGCACATTATAATTAAGCCAAAAACCAACGTTAGTTCATAGCGAGTAATACTGCCAATATTAATATTTTCAGGCGGCATGAAGCTTACGATTAGAGTAACTAATACACCCATAATTCCTATTCCTGATACCGTTATCAGTCCTAATAATCCGCCTGGAATTTTAAAAAGGCGCTGTTGATTAGGATAACTTATGCGTAGTTTAATAGCTGCAGCAAACATAATTAAATACATTAACATATATAATTGAGCAGCTAATGCCGTTAACAACCAATATGAACCATTTACGCTTGGCATAAACAAAAAGAGAGCTGATAAGCCCGTAACAATAATAGCCTGAGTTATTAAAATAACGATAGGTGCACCAGATGCATTAGAACGTCTAAATATCTTGGGCAAATTTCCTTCAGCAGCAGCAACCATCAAGCCTTTTGTTGGGGCAATTATCCAATTGCTTACTCCGCCTAGGCCGCCCATAATTAACATTAATGCAATAATTGGCATAATCCATAATAAATGATAGCGCGCAAAAAAGGCATCAAAAGCCTGCATAATACCAGCAACCAAATTAATATCTTTATTTGGCAAAACAATAGCGATGGCTAATGAGCCAAGGATTAAAGTTACTAAAATAATTGATACCGAAATGACTAAGGCACGGGGAAAAGCATATTGCGGATTGCGAACATCATTTGCATGAACAGTGGCGATTTCAATACCACAAAAAGACATCATAATAGCTGTTAAAGAAACCCATAGTGATTGATCGTGCCACTGTGGAATGACACTATGCATATTAAATTGAATTTGGGAAGGATTACCTCCTCCTAGCCAAAGAATCCCTAATGCGATGATTAATGTCATAGGAATAATTAAGCCTGTAATTGCACAAATATTACTAAAAAGAGCAGCCGACTTCATGCCCCGAATATTAATCCCTGTTACAATCCAAAAAGAAATAGTAATAACCAGCCATAAAAATAATGAATTAGTAACAAGAGCAGGATTAATTAAATAACCGATTGTACCAGCCACAAAAGACAAAATAGTTGGATACCAAATAACATTTTCAATCCACTGTAACCAAATAGCTAAAAAACCAGCTTTTTTACCAAAAGCTTCTTTAACCCAAATATAAATACCACCCTGGCGAGGCCAACCAGATGCTAATTCTGCAGAAACTAGTGCAGTAGGGATTAAGAAAAACAAAGCACCAAAAAAAAAGAAAAAAATCAATTGGCTACCAAATAAGGCCGTAGCAGGTAAATTACGAATACTATCAACTGATCCTACAGTTATCATGGTGAGACTAAAAATACTCAGCACGTGCTTGTTACTACTCATTGCATTCCTTCTTGCTATTTAAAACTGGCAAATAATTTATTATACGAGGATTAGCTTAAGAAAACCTTAATAATAGAATAAAAAATAAACAAAGTCCTAACTTTACTGTACTTAGAGATATTTGTAAATTATACATTACATTATTCTTGCTTTATTCCACTTAAATGCTTAATTTTAAGAAATTAGGTACCTTTGCAAAGATATAGTATTTCCCACTAATCTCAGACAAGACACAAAATAAGAAGACAACCAATTGTATAGGAGCATATAAGTAAAGTGGGAAACTTTTAATGCAGTATGAAACTTAAATAGAAGACGCTATAAAAAACCCTTGCTATACTTTTTCAATTCAATAATTAATGGCCTTAAAAGCTAATGAATAATAGTTTACTCATGCATGTTTTTATTTTTTTGGCTGCAGCTGCCATTATTGTCCCTATTGCTAGTCGGTTTAAGTTAGGTTCTGTATTAGGCTATCTTGTTATTGGTATATTAATAGGCCCATATGGTCTTAAACTGCTAGGTAATGCTGAGCAAATTATGCACTTTGCTGAGTTTGGTATTGTCATGATGCTCTTTTTAATTGGCCTAGAACTTGAACCTGAAATGCTTTGGCGATTAAGAAAAGCAATTATTGGCTTAGGTAGTTTACAAGTTATTTTAACAACGGCCTTATTTACCTTAATAGGTATTTTATTAAAATATAAATGGCAGGAGAGTTTAGCAGTTAGTATGGCGCTTGCGTTATCCTCTACTGCACTTGTTTTACAAATGCTTGAAGAAAAAAATTTATTACATACAGTAGAAGGCGAAACATCCTTTGCTGTTTTATTATTTCAAGATATTGCTGTTATTCTTATTTTAATTATTTTACCGCTGCTTGCTCCAGCAGGGTTTTCTCAACTTTCTCATTTGCCACAAGAATTTACAATTTCTCCTAGATGGCTCCATGCTCTCTTTGTTATTGGCGTTATTAGTGCCATTATACTCATGGGCCATTACTTATCTCACCATCTATTTTTTCTTATTGCCAAAACTAACTTGCGTGAAGTTTTCACAGCTGCCTCTTTAGCTATAGTCGTAGGGATTACTTTACTTATGCTAAGTATAGGTGCCTCCCCTGCACTAGGTGCTTTTATTGCAGGCGTTGTTCTAGCCAACTCGCAATATAAACATACTCTAGAAATGGATATCGAACCTTTTAAAGGATTACTGTTAGGTTTATTTTTTATTTCTGTAGGTATGAGTATGGATTTTAGCCTTTTTAAGGCATACCCCCTACCCATTATAGCTACAGTCGTTACTATTATTACTATAAAAGCGTCCTTATTAATTTTTTTAGGTCGCTTATTTAGTTTAACGGGTTCACAACGAATTGGCTTTGCGCTTGCTTTATCACAAGTAGGTGAGTTTGCATTTGTTCTCTTTCAATATGCGAGCAATGTAAGAGTTATATCAAATGAAACTGCAAATCTGTTTAATTTTATAGTCGCTCTCTCTATGGCATTTACGCCATTTCTCATGCTAATTTATAATCGATTTATCGTTCCAAGATATCTAAGTAGAATTCCTACTAGAAAATTTGATGAGATTGAGGAAAGCAATCCTATAATTTTGGCTGGTTACGGGCGTTTTGGTCAAATTCTTGGTCGTTTCTTACGCGCTCAAGATATAAGTTTAACGATTTTGGAAAAAGATCCTGAGCAAATTGAATTACTGCGCAAATATGGTTTTCAGGGTAATTTTGGTGATGCAACTAGGCTCGATATTTTACGCCGTGCGGGCGCAAATCAAGCTAAAATACTTATTGTGGCTATAGGCGATACAGAAGTTTCTCTTAAAATTATTAAATTAGCCAAACAATATTTTCCTAATTTAAAGATTTATGCACGCGCTCGGAATAGACGCCATGCTTATGAGCTCTACAAAGAAGGGGTAGATTATTTTAAACGCGAAACGTTTGATTCTTCATTAACAATGGCTCGTGATGTCATGATAGATTTAGGGTATAGTTCTGAGAGTATCCGTCGTAAAGCAAAGATTTTTTCTAAATTTGATGAGAAATCGCTATATGAATCTTTTGATTTTTTCGACAAAGAACATGAGCTCATTCGCTATTCACGCTCTTCGAATATTGAACTTGAACGTATTTTACAAAGCGACCAACAAATTGACCGATCTTATAATCGCCAACGTAAACGAACTGAAGTGGGGCAATATCCCCACCAGCAAATATGAATTTAACTCTAAATCAATTAAAGTTTTTAAGCTTTGTCTTTGGCAAAGCGTTCAATACTTTCCATAATTTCTTTATGAGCTGTATCAATGCCATCCCAACCATCTACTTGAACCCATTTACCCTCTTCTAAATCTTTGTAGTGTTTAAAGAAATGCTCAATGGATTGTAATAGATGTTTTGGTAAATCTTCATACGTTTCAACATCAGCATAAATTTTAGTCAGCTTATCAGTAGGTACTGCTAATAGCTTTGTGTCTTCTCCAGCTTCGTCAGTCATTTTCAACATACCTACTACTCGACAAGCAATAGCAGAGCCATTCAATAAAGGAACTGGAGCAACAACTAATACATCAACTGGATCCCCATCTCGTGATAAAGTACTAGGAATATAGCCATAGTTCACAGGATAGAACATAGCCGTACTCATAAAACGATCTACAAATAACGCGCCACTTTTTTTGTCAACTTCATATTTAACTGGAGCGCCGTACATAGGGATTTCAATGATAACGTTAATTTCATGTGGTACATTACGACCACTATCAATATTTATTAAGCTCACTTTATTTCATCCAGATTTAAAAAATAGCGTATTATGCGTAAATCTTTTTTAAAAGGCAAAAATTCTTAAACTTATTTTTATAATGATTAATTGAACAATTAACGTGTAAAAGCTTTAAACTATAATTTATTGCGAGTTTAATAAATGATTTGAAATCTTTTGCTCATTTTAATTTAGGTTTTGTACCGTGCTTTGTGAGATAACATTTAACAATATAAAGGAGCCTCTAACTCTTTAGATATCAAACTCATTTAGTTTAAATACTTTTTCTTCTTCTCCTTCTAAGTTTATAATGCTCATTTACTTCAGCCCTGGATACTTATGGATTGCTTGTTTTGTAAAATTGCCCAAGGTGAAATTAAAGCAAACATTATTTATGATGATAAAAATATGGTTGCTTTTCATGATATTCACCCGCAAGCACCTACACATATATTAATTATTCCTAAAAAACATATTACGACAATTAATGATGTAGAACATATTGATGAGCAGTTATTAGGTCAAATGATTTTGAAAGCTAGGGATATAGCAAAAGCTCAACAACTTAGTGAGAGCGGGTATAGATTAATTTTTAACGTTAACGCTGGTGGTGGACAGGCAGTTTACCACATTCATTTACATTTACTGGGTGGCCGGCAAATGATGTGGCCTCCAGGGTAGGGTTTTGTACATGCACGATTTATACAGACAAATTTTAAAGAATATTGGTGAAGATCCAGATCGAGAAGGCTTAATAGATACGCCTACACGCGCAGCAAATGCTATGCATTACTTAACAAAGGGCTATCAAGAAAAACTAGAAGATATCATTAATAACGCACTTTTTATTTCTGATATGAGCGAAATGGTGATCGTAAAAGATATTGAGTTATATTCAATGTGTGAGCACCATTTATTACCTTTTTTTGGCAAATGTCATATTGGTTATATTCCCCATGGTAAGGTCTTAGGGTTATCTAAATTTGCAAGACTCGTTGATTATTATGCTCGACGCTTACAAATTCAAGAACGATTAACTTCGGAAATTGCCCATTGTATTGAAGATATTACCGGTGCTCGTGGTGTTGCTGTCGTCATTGAAGCTAAGCATTTATGTATGATGATGCGTGGTGTTGAAAAACAAAATTCAGCCATGATCACTTCAGTTATGTTAGGCGAAATGCGTGAACATTCTATCAGCCGAAGTGAGTTTTTAAAGTTAATTAAGTAACACAATGCATCTAAATTAATCATTGCATTGTCTAAATACTCTTATCTTTCTACCAGAAAAAGCGGTGCACTGCCTTAAAGGCGGTGCCGGCATTAATTAAACGTTCTCCCGACTTAGTATGCATAGCTTACTTTTAACACTTTTAGACCTATACATAATACTTTCTCATAATATATATTAAGTTTAAATTATAAGCTATTTACTCAAAGAAATAGCACTTAAGCATTATTTTTTTGTACTCTGCAAACTAATTCAATTTCTTTTATTTCTACTGCTTCTGGTTTACTTATCGGGTCAATTCTTAATTCCCCAATAAAACCAGATAAGCTAGGTATACTAAAAACGACTTTCTTAAAATCGCTACTGGCCTCAATAAGCTCCGTGCGGTTAGCATTTCCTGAAAAGAATCGTTGCTTAGGGGTTTGAAAAAATACTTGTGCAATATCAGTTTGAGAAGCACGAAGTGAAAGAAGTACATCCAAAACCACACACTTTTCTATCTCTTTAGACGAGATATAAATTTGTGGATCATTATTTTCTGCTTTTAATTTTAAAGCTGATTCATCAGAGGGTAATATAATAGCATTTTGTATTTTGATATCTTGTTTATGCTCCGATAATCGAAATATTGTATTTCCCTCAGGCCATTTAAAAGCAGGTAAAATGCCTGTACGAGTGAATGAAGCATTAGTCAAAAGACCGTAAAGAAGGCCATCTTTTAAAGGCCCTGGATACAAAACTGGGCAATTGACTTCTTTTCCCTTTCGTATTTCTCTATTAAGGCATTTTATACCATCTGCCCTTACTTCACGCATACTTTTATAGAATTTTACATGATTTAACATATCGTTATATAACACGCTTAATATAAAAAGTATCGTAAACAAGATAGCAATCTTATGTATCAAACTTTTATTTATTTTATAAGTCTGCAAGATGTGCAATAAAATTGCTATAGCCCAAGGCCATAAAAGAGTAATCCAAAAATAATGCCACGGGTAAAAATTGAAAGAAAATAACTCTTTAAAGGTTGTTATTTCTGGCGGATGAAAGTTTGCTCTTCCTGAGCCCACCAGTAAAAGATAAATTAGAATTATGCTAAAGATAGATATATAAATTAATGCTGGCTTACTTTCTTCCCAACTAGGGGATATTTTTTTAACCAAAGAAGCGCATGACCAATAGAAAAAACCCATAATGAATATTAAGGCAATACTAGTTAAACCTATGGCTAAATTTGGTGAAGTATGTGATGGTAGAAAAGAACGAGCAACTTTAGCTAATATATAAATCCAAAAATCAATTTGATTAGGATACGCCATCGGTGCATCAGGTCGATGAGTACCCCCTTGCCAAAAGATTATTACCCACAATTGAGCAATTATTGTAATAATACCTACAAATAAAAGTAAATTACAGCCAATCAAAAGAGGCCTCGCTTGGCCTAACTTTAAAATTTTTATAAAAAATAAGAAAAGGATACTTAATATTAAAATTGAGAAAGCGCCACTTATATAGGAAAAACCAGCTAGCAAACCTAAGATAGGTAATAGTAAAACTATTAATTTATGATTGTGCCATTTTTCATTTATAAATAAATAAATTAAAAATATATTACATACTAAAGGAATAACTTGATGGTAGGCTAAATTTTGCATGCCCCAATAAGTAGCTGGTTGTAGCATAAGCAAAGTAAAACTAAAGGCTGAAGCAGCCAATAATCGATCTTTTAGTGCTACTAATAATAGTTGCCATTGAAGTAAGAGTAGAAAGCCTAACACTATCAGCATAGAGAGAAATTGGTAAGCAATAGTGTTCCCTTGCAAAACTCGATAAGCAAGAGCGTCTAATACTTTGCCAACAGGGTATAGGGTATCATTAGCTGGGGCAAAAAGTTTTGTTAACTTAAAAGAGCCCATATCATGCATCATGTACCCACGCCAATCATCTAAATAGGGAATATCAATACCAAAACTTAGCCAAGAAATTTCTGCAAATATAAGAATAGAGATAGGTAAAAATAAAAAAATATAAATTAATTTGTCACGCCATTTAATTTGCATAAAATATTGTCCTAAACATTATTAACTATCCCTATATCCTTTAATTTATTAGATTTTAGGCTTCAGATGAGAAATAGGATTTAGCATTTAATTTAAATATAATTTCATTTATTAATTATTTTTTATATCTATGCCAGAATGCCAATCATTAGAATACATTAACTATGGCTGCAGTACCTAACCTTAACGTGAGGCAATATTGATCTTGCTAATCTAGCTAGTAATAACTCCGCTTTCTATAGCTATCCTAATAATATGAGCGGCATATCCTAACACAATAATATTATGCTTTGAATAGCTTACAAAAGTGTAAAAAGAGCGAGCTAATAAACTCAAAGGCTTATGATGGAAAAGCATAATACCTTTAATTAGTCTTTATAAAGGTCCATATAATATCAATAACGTCCATTTTTTAATTAAGCGATATTTCATAGAGGGCGAATTTACAGATACTGAAGAAAAAGTATTATCTGATAACTTTTTTGATGCTTTGGGAAATACGCATGCGCCAGTTTATATTCATAAAACCAATTTTTAAAAAATCGAGCACTGCCTTAAAGGCAGTGCTTAGCCAAATTAATCTTCTTTTGGTGAGTATAACTCTTCTGGCTCTGTCACATTACTTTGTCCATCTAGATTAGATGTTTTATCTTCCTGATTAGTTACCTCTTCTGAATTTAAAGACTCTTGTCCTTGTTCCTCAGAAGCTTCTGGCTGGCTAGGTGCTGCAGCTTGTGGCTTATCTTTCCATTCAAGTTTAATGCGATTTTGTTTATCGATACCTGCAACATAGACTTCGATTTCTTGACCTTCGCTTAGTACTGACTCAACTTTTTGATTTCTATCACTACAAATTTGTGAGATATGTAATAAGCCATCCTTTCCAGGTAACAAATTAATAAAAGCACCAAAATCAACAATTTTGCTAACTTTACCTTTATATGTTTGCCCTACTTCAACCTCAGCAACTAGTGCCTTGATTTGCCGTTGTGCATCCTCTAAAGCTTCAGCATCAGGTGAGAATAATTGAATTGTACCAGAGTCATCTATATCGATAGAAACACCGGTAGATTCAATTAAACCTTTAATTGTTGTACCACCTTTTCCAATAACAGTGCGAATTTTATCTTCAGCGACTTTCATAGTTGTAATACGTGGCGCGTGCTTAGAAAGCTCTTCACGATGCTCAGAAAGTGCATTATTCATAACGCTTAAAATATGAATTCGACCTGCTAAGGCTTGATCTAACGCTTGTTGCATAATTTCTTTAGTAATACCTGTAATTTTAATATCCATCTGTAGCGCAGTAACACCTTTTTCAGTTCCCGCTACTTTAAAATCCATATCACCTAAATGATCTTCATCACCTAAGATATCTGTTAAGACGGCGAAACGTTCGCCTTCTTTAATAAGTCCCATAGCCACACCAGCTACAGGTGCTTTTAAGGGAACGCCAGCATCCATTAATGCTAAGCTAGTACCGCAAACAGTAGCCATTGAACTTGATCCATTAGACTCTGTAATTTCAGAAACAACACGTAAAACATATGGAAATTCATTGGCCTGTGGTAAAACAGCCATTAAGCTTCGTTTAGCAAGACGCCCATGACCAATTTCTCTACGTTTTGGACTTCCCACCATGCCAGTTTCTCCTACTGAATAAGGAGGAAAATTATAGTGCAGCATAAATCGGTCTTTACTTTCGCCTATCAAGCTATCTAAAATTTGCGCATCCCGCTCATTTCCTAAAGTAGCAGCTACAATCGCTTGAGTTTCACCGCGCGTAAAAAGAGCTGAGCCATGTGCTCGCTCTAAAAGTTTAGTACGAATAGCAATTGGTCTAACCGTTTGGTTGTCCCTACCATCGATACGGGGCTCACCGTCTAGAATACGTTGTCTGACCAATTTTTTCTCTAAATCACTTACGAAATCAGCAATACTTGATTGATCAATTTCAGCTTGCTCGGCAACGATAGTATCAACTACTTGTTGCTTTATACTCAATAATTGCTGGCGGCGTTCTTGTTTGTCCCTAATTAAATAGGCCTGACTAACAGCATCTGTAGCAAGCGCTTCAATGCGATTTTTTAATTCTTCATTACTAGTAGGCGGCATCCAGTTCCAAGTTGGTTTATTAACTTCCCCTGCTAATTCTTTAATTCCTTGAATAACACCTTGAAACATTTCATGACCAAATAAAACGGCACCAAGCATGATTTCTTCGCTTAATTCACGCGCTTCAGACTCAACCATTAAAATAGCATCATTAGTTCCTGCAACGACTAAATCCAAGTCAGATTGCTGAATCATTTTATGGCCTGGATTGAGCAAATAAATACCATCTTTATAACCAACACGCGCTGCACCTATAGGCCCTTGAAAAGGAATACCAGATATAGCGAGTGCTGCAGAAGCACCGATCATCGCTATAATGTCGGCTGGTACCTCTGGATTGAGTGACATTACTGTAGCAATAATTTGTACTTCATTATAAAAACCATCTGGAAATAGAGGGCGTAAGGGGCGATCCATTAAACGAGAAATTAATGTTTCTGACTCTGACGGGCGTCCTTCTCGCTTATTAAACCCACCAGGAATTTTTCCTGCAGCATAGGTTTTTTCTTGATAATTCACTGTCAAAGGGAAAAAACTATTATCGCCAGCGCCTTCTTTATTCCCTACTACAGTTACCAAAACTTGAGTGCCACCCATACTTGCAAAGATAGCTCCATCAGCTTGGCGTGCTATTTCACCCGTTTCTAGAGACAAAATATGCTCACCAAATCTTATCTCTTTAACAATTTTTCTACTCACGTAACTTACCTCATTAGAAATTAAAAAAAAGGCGCAGAATAACTGCGCCTTTTATGATGTATACAGCAGGTGTCTTATCCCTAAGGAAAATAGACTTTTAATAAGAATCACGCAGTCCAAGGCTTTGAATAAGATCTTGGTATCGTGCTTGATCTATGCTTTTTAAATATTTTAAAAGCTTACGTCTTTTATTAACAAGTGCTTGTAAACCACGACGTGAATGAAAATCTTTACGATTTACCTTAAAATGTTCTGTTAAATATTTAATACGCTCAGACATGAGTGCCACTTGAACTTCTGGTGAACCGGTATCTTGGTCAGCGCGTTGATACTTTTTTACAACTTCTGCTTTTTGTGCGCTAGCTAGCGACATAGGCTTACTCCCAAATATAAGCTAAGTATATTTTAATAAAGTTGTGTATTCTAGCAAGGCCTATGCTAGGACACAAGTACTTAGCCACAATTATAGTTAATATTTTGCTCAGTCCAGAAATGAATTAATTTAACAAAAAGACTTTATAAGGAACAGAAAAGCAACCATTTATTTATTTAACTAATATTCAAAAGATATATTATAATTTCAAACCGCTCATATTTTTAGCTAACAATCGCTTTACCTTTAGTACACTAGCGTCACTTAAATCCCCCAAGCCTATAAACTGCCCTTGATGATTGTGCAAACGCACACAGCCATGCGCTAGATCATTGTCTAGGGTCGTAATGATTTTTCCTTGACGTAAATGTGCTTCTTGGCAATCATCAATAGTAACAATTGGAAAATGATTAACTGCATATTCACAGGGAATTAAACATGCTAATAATGATTCTGAGTCAAGACAAGTTAAGTCACTCAATTCATACATAGGTTTATTTTTAAAATGATCAATATAAACTCTATGGAGCTTAGTTAAATGCGCATAAACACCTAAATTCTCTCCAATATCTTCAACTAAATTGCGGATATAGGTTCCTTTACCACAATGTACTTTAATAGTGAAATATTGGCCATCAAATGCAAGTAGCTCTATAGAATATATATTTATAGGTCTTGCTTCTCTCGCTATTGTAATTCCAGCACGTGCAAACTTATAAAGTGGTTGACCTTTAAATTTTAATGCCGAATACATAGAGGGTATTTGCAGCGTTGGCCCAAGAAATTGGTTAATACTTTCTTCTAATTGTTGCTTTTGAATAGCATACTCGTCAACCGCCGCGATAATTGCTCCGCAAGCGTCACCCGTATCAGTTTTAGCGCCTAATAAACCTGTGGCGAGATAAACCTTACTATCACTTAATAAATACTGACTAAATTTAGTTGCTTCGCCAAAACAGATTGGTAACATGCCGGTAGCGAGTGGATCTAAGCTGCCAGTGTGGCCTGCTTTCATTGCTTTAAAAAGATGTTTTACTTTTTGTAGGGCTAGGTTAGAGGTAATTCCTTGCGGTTTATTCAGCAGCAATATTCCATTTATTGGCCTCTTCTTTTCATTCATGCTCATGATCAGAATCTTGGCGAGGCACATTTACATCATCAATAAGTTTTCTTAAGCGCCGGCCATATTCTATTGACTCATCATAAACAAAATGCAACTGAGGGACAGTACGCAACTTTATTGTACGTGCTAGTGCTGTTCTTAAATAACTCGCTGCCGTATTTAAAATCTGCACTGTTTGTTCGACATCGCTATTTAATACAGTGAAATACACTTTTGCATGTCCTAAATCAGCAGAGATTTTTACTGCTGAAATAGTAACAAAAGCAGGCATGCGTGGATCTTTGATTTCTTGCTGAATAATTTGTGATAGCTTGCGCTGAATCATTTCTGCTACACGATCGGTGCGCTTAAAGTTATTACTCATAAATCTCGCTTGATTTCTATTGTCTCAAATACTTCGATTAAATCGCCAGCCTTGACATCATTATAATTTTTAACACCTATACCACATTCAAAGCCCTGTCGAACCTCAATTACATCATCTTTAAATCGTCTTAGGGATTCCAGTGTACCTTCATATATGACAACGTTATCACGTAATACTCGAATAGGGTTATTTCTTTTGATAGTACCTTCTATAACCATACATCCTGCAATAGCACCTAATTTGGGCGA
Source organism: Legionella busanensis (assembly GCF_900461525.1). Lineage (NCBI taxonomy): Bacteria > Pseudomonadati > Pseudomonadota > Gammaproteobacteria > Legionellales > Legionellaceae > Legionella > Legionella busanensis. The sequence goes on from NZ_UGOD01000001.1 coordinate 3,204,311, forward strand.
GCGGAAGACATCACGTACCTCAGCAATACCAATAATTTCTTCTTTAAATTGCGGTGCAAGCATGCCTGAAAGCGCACTTTTAACTTGATCGACGATGTCATAAATCACGCTATAATAATGCAGAGAAACAGACTCTTGCTCAGCAAGACGTTTAGCCCCGCCATCTGCGCGAACATTAAAGCCTATGAGAATAGCATTTGACGCAATCGCAAGATGCACATCAGATTCAGTAATACCACCAACACCACTTGCCACGATTTGTACTTTTACTTCCTCATTAGATAATTTAACTAATGCATCAGCAATAGCCTCCACAGAGCCCTGCATGTCCGCTTTAAGTACAATACCAAGCACCTTAGTCTCGGCCATAGCCATATTTTCAAATATACCTTCAATACTTGATTTTTGTCGGCGTGCTAATTTTACATCTCGGAACTTTCCTTGGCGGAATAAAGCAACTTCCCTTGCTTTCTTTTCATCAGTAACAACAACTGCCTCATCACCGGCATGAGGAATAGCAGATAAACCTAGTACCTCTACTGGAATTGATGGACCTGCACTGTCAATTTGCGAGCCATTATCGCTAACTAAAGCTTTAACACGTCCATATTGAAAACCAGCTAATAATATATCACCTTTATGAAGGGTACCGTTTTGCACTAGTACAGTTGCAACAGGCCCGCGTCCTTTGTCAAGTCTAGATTCAATGACAACTCCTCGAGCCGCTCCATCTGTATGCGCTTTTAATTCTAATACTTCTGCTTGCAATAATACTGAATCCAGAAGATCATCAACGCCCAACCCTGTCTTTGCAGAAATATTTACAAACATGGTATCACCGCCCCACGATTCAGGAATAACCTCATAGTTGGACAGTTCATTCATTACACGTTCAGGATCAACATCAGGTTTATCCATTTTATTAACAGCAACAATCATTGGAACTTTCGCAGCTTTAGCATGTTGTACTGCTTCAATAGTTTGTGGTTTTACACCATCATCTCCAGCAACGATTAAGATAACAATATCTGTTGCTTGTGCACCGCGAGCGCGCATTGCGGTAAATGCAGCGTGACCTGGTGTATCTAAAAAGGTAATATTTCCTTTAGGCGTGCTCACATGATAGGCACCAATATGTTGAGTAATACCACCTGCTTCTCCAGCTGCAACTCGAGTGCGGCGAATATAATCAAGTAAAGAAGTTTTACCATGGTCTACGTGTCCCATAATAGTAACTACAGGTGCACGAGGCTCTTGGTTACTACCTTGTGTTAAGGTATTACCTAAATCTTGTTCAATAGCATCTTCTTTAAGTACCTTTGGTCGATGCCCCATTTCCTCAACAACAATAACTGCTGTATCTTGATCAATCACCTGATTAATTGTTGCCATAGCGCCAAGGCCCATCATAACTTTAATGACCTCTGCGGCTTTTACTGACATTCGTTTAGCTAACTCAGCAACAGTAATTGTTTCAGGTATAACTACATCACGAATTACAGGTGCAGTAGGCATAGCAAAACCATGGGTTAATGCTTCTTCTGCTTCACGATATTTCTCTGATTTTTCATTACCTTTACGTTTTTTCGCTTTATTACGCTTAAAACGAACCTGAGCATTTTCATCATCAATTTGAGGAGGTTGATATTTATTCTTCTTTTTACCTTTTTTCTCAGATTTGTCACTCTCTTCATAGTCAAAGTGCTTTTTCTTAGCCCCTTTTTCTATTTCTGTCTTTGGAGCGACTATTGCTGGATCCTTTACAAATAATTTAAGAGCCAAATCATCTTCTTGCTCTAACTCTTCTGTGGTATTTATTTCATCAATGTGCTCAGAAGTAGTTTCAGCCTCGAGTTCTTCTCCACTAGCTAATTGTTCCTCTTTAGCTTCAGGCATTTTTACTTCTTCTTCGCTTATACTGGTGTCAGGGGCTTCAGCTTGTTCAGAAGATGTAGCCGAGGTAGTTTCATTTATATTTCCTTCCACTTCCGTAGTTGGAATTATTAAATTCTCTTCTAATAAGGAATCTGTAGCCTGCTCTTGTATGCCTTCATTAGCAGAGAGCTGTTCATTTGGAGTTTGCTCTGGTAATGCTGAACGTTTTACATACGTTTTCTTTTTTCTAAATTCAACATTTACTGTTTTAGATTTGTGAATATCATTACCCTGCGGTATCTGTGTTAAGCTTTTGCGTTGCAAAGTAAAGCGCTCAGGTGTAGTACGTATATCACGTTTACCACTGCTTTTTAGATAATTTAGCAAGATTCGCTTTTGGTCTTCATTTACAGTTTGCACATCATTCGTAAATGATAAACCCGCTTCCTGCAACTGGTTCAATAAACGCTCAACTGGAATTCCCACAACTTGAGCCAATTGTTTAACCGTTACATCCGCCATATTCATGATCCTCGTTCAGCAATTATTTCATCGCTTATGTTCATATTTTTTGCTTGTTGCATTATAGAATAAATTACTAACAACATGCTTTAAAACCTTAATAACTAACTACAAATTTAAAGATAAGATCCTCGATTTATTTTAGTTTAATTTTAAGCTGTCATTTTAATTTAATTATATAAATTCTTTACGACACAACTTAAGCTCATTAAAGTTAAATAGGTCATTTTTCTATTAACTGTAAACTTTTAAATCCCACACATTTTTTTGTATTTATGTTAGTACCACTTCTGTCTTTAAATAAACCAAGGTTCACGAGCTTTCATAATTAAAGCCCCAGCCTTTTCCTCAGTCATACCAGGAATATCTAATAATTCATCTACAGAAAGTTCAGCTAGTTCTTCAACTGTATTAATGCCTTGGGCGCGTAGACTAGCAGCGATATCCTCTGTCATTCCTTCTAAGGTTATTAAATCATCATCATTTGAGGAATTTGATGTTTCAGTTCCAGATGTTAATGCTTGTGTTAATAAAGTGTCATTAGCACGATTTCTTAGCTCATCAACAATTTCTTCATCAAATTCTTCGATAGCTAAGAGCTCGTCTTTAGGTACGTAAGCAATTTCCTCAAGCGAAGAAAAGCCATTTGTTACTAATAGAGTAGCTAATTCTTCATCAATATCTAGTGCTGAAGTAAATAAATTAATACTTTTCGAAGTTTCCTCTTGATTTTTATTATTAAATTCTTCAATTGTCATAACATTGAGTGTCCAGCCAGTAAGCTGACTAGCTAACCTTACATTCTGACCATTACGACCGATAGCTTGTGATAATTGCTCTTTCTGAACAGCTAAATCCATTGTATGAGTATCTTCATCTACAACAATAGATGAAATCTCAGCTGGTGCCATTGCATTAATCACTAACTGAGCAGGATTATCATCCCATAGAACAATATCCACTCGCTCACCACCTAACTCACTAGATACGGCTTGTACTCGAGCACCACGCATGCCCACACAGGCACCTACAGGATCAATACGGCCATCATTTGTCTTAACAGCAATTTTAGCTCGTACACCAGGCTCACGCGCAGCTGCCTTAACTTCAATAATATTTTCACCTATTTCTGGTACTTCAATTCTAAATAGCTCAACAAGCATTTCATTGCGAACCCGACTAATGTAGAGCTGCGGGCCTCTAGCTTGTGGAGTAATATCATATAAATATGCTCGAACCCTATCATTTGTCCTAAACATTTCATTAGGAAGCATCTCTTGTCGTGGTAAAAAGGCTTCTGCTTTACCACCCAAATCAACAATGATGTTGTCCCGAGTAACCTTTTTAACTGTACCGTAAATGAGTTGCCCTAACTTACTTCTAAATTGATCAACAACTTGTTGTCTTTCAGCTTCTCTTACCTTTTGAGTAATAACTTGCCGTGCTGTTTGCGCAGCAATTCTACCAAATTCAATAGAGGGCATTGGCTCTTCTAATGTATCTCCAATTTGCAGGGATGGCGAACGCTCTTTAGCTGCACTTAATGAAATCTGACTCTCTGTTGATTCAAGTTCCTCATCTGGCACAACGTCCCAATAACGAAATGTCTCATATTCACCAGTTCGAGGATCTAATTTAACGCGAACATTAATATCAGCTACTGATAATTTGCGGGTTGCCGATTCTAACGCGGACTGAATAGCTTGCAATACTACCTCTTTGCTTACCCCTTTTTCATTGGATAATGCTTCAGCAATTAATAGCACTTCTTTACTCATTCTTGGCCTCACTCGCCTATCAAATTTGCTTTTATAATTTGGGAAAACTGCACTTCATATTCTTCATCATCCATATTTAAGATAAACGTATCTTCCTTTACAGATTGGATTATCCCTTTTATGGTACGCTTACCCTGGATAGGTTTATGAAGTTTCAATTTTATACCATAACCTATATATTGTTGATAATGTTCTTTATCAAATAAAGGGCGCGGAATACCTGGCGATGAAATTTCTAAGTTGTAATGTCCTTGAATTGGATCCTCGACATCTAAAAGTGCACTTACCTGCTTACTTACTCGTTCACAATCATCTATGTTAACGCCATCTTCCTTATCAATATAGATCCTTAATAATGAATATTTACCTTGCGACAAATATTCGCAGCCCCATAATATATAGCCTAATTGATTTACTACAGGCTTTATTAAATCTTGAATATCCTTTCTAATCATAACATACTCAATTTACAAAGTATTTGAATAAACTAAAGGCTTAATTCCAGATTAACGTTATTTAGTGATTCTTAATCAGGCAAATAACCTTTCTTTAATTACTAAAATTTGCCAATAGTAAAATTTTCTCTTTGGATGTAAAAATATCCAATATTAAAAGTTATTCATTATGAATAGTTATCGGCTTGCATCGCTTAAATATCAATAATTCGTTTCAAGATGCAAGGAAGATGACTACCGACTAAGTTTAATTATTAAATTTATTTAGCCGGCCACATTAATAACGCAAAGCATAAATTCTAACTAATTAAATTAGGTAGAATTGTCTCACCTCTATACGTCGAGCTAACCTATACATAATAAAAAACCCCATAAATGGGGCTTTTAATAGTGGTAGCGGGGGCAGGATTTGAACCTACGACCTTCGGGTTATGAGCCCGACGAGCTACCAGGCTGCTCCACCCCGCATCAACTGAGGCAATTATAAGCATGCCTCCAAAATATAGCAAGTTTTTTTTATTATTTCCTACTGTGTAAAGGCATTAATACATGCATTAATTAGCCCAGAAGGAAATATCCCTAAAAATAAAAGAGATAAACAGTTTAATGAATAAATAATAGTCGATGACTTCGAGAAAAATACTTCAGAAGTTTCAGCAGGCTCATCAAAATACATGAACTTCACAATCCTAATATAATAGTAAGCGCCTACTACAGCAAAAATTAACCCTACTACAGCTACCCATGTCATACCAACATCAATCAACGCTTTTAAAACGAGTAATTTTGTAAAAAATCCTACTGTCGGAGGAACGCCAGCCATTGAAAACATAACTATTAACATCATAAATGCTAACCATGGATTACGCTTATTTAACCCTCTTAAATCATTGACTTCTTCAATCTCAAATCCACTCTTAGAAAGTAAAACAATAAAGCCGAACGCAGCAATCGTCATTAAAGAATATACAAGAATATAATATGTCGCTGCAGCATAACCTGCAGCACTACCAGCTAATATACCAAATAATGTGTAACCAACATGCGCAATGGCTGAATAAGCAAGCAGTCGCTTAATATTAGTTTGACTTACAGCAATTAAATTACCTATGGCTGTTGATAAAAGAGCCATGACTAAAATAATTTGCTGCCATTGTGGCGTTACATTAATTAAACCAATAGTTAATATCCTTAAAGCCATACCTAATGCAGCAATTTTAGGTGCAGAGCTAATAAATAAAGTTACTGAAGTTGGTGCACCTTGATAGACATCGGGGGCCCACATATGAAAAGGTACCGCAGCAAGCTTAAATCCTACGCCTACAATAATAAAAACCAGCGCAAAAGAAATAAGCATATTTTGCTGATTCCAATTCACAGCAATAGCATTTGCAATATCAAGTAAATCTAATCTACCTGTAGCGCCATAAAGAAGAGAAAAACCATAAAGTAGCATGCCTGAGGCTATTGCACCCATAATAAAATATTTTAAAGCAGCCTCTGCAGCATCACTGTTTGTTCTTCTTATAGCCGTCATGGCATAAAGTGGTAAAGATAATAATTCTAAGCCTAAATAGATAGTTAGTAAGGAATGAGCTGAAACAAGTACCATCATGCCTAGGGTTGAGAATAACCCAAGAATATAATAATCACCTGCTGGCATTTGACGTTCGTCAATGTAGGCGCTTGAATAAACAAAACAAATGAATGTACTAATTGCAATAAAAATCTTCATCAGCTGAGCAATGTCATCACTAATGAATAAGCCATTTAAGATGAGAACTTTAAAGTTTCCAAGCAACATAAAACTGCATAATGCAGCTAAAGTAAGCCCAATCAAACTAATAGATAACGTGATATTTTTATAATGGTCCCTAAAGAACAAATCGGCTAGCAAGGCAATAGATGCCGTAATTAAAATTATTATTTCGGGAAAAGCAAAATTAAGGTTATCAAGTAATGAAATCATGTAATTAACCTGCCATTATAATTTAGATTTATCAGCGTAAGCCAGTGTGTTACTGACAGATTGGTGCACATAGTTAAGTATCGGTTTTGGATAAATACCCATTGCTAGTACCATCAATGCCAGTAATACATAAGCGCTTAATTCAAAGCCAGATAGATCTCTTAGAGCAGCAACTTTTTCATTTGCTACTCTGCCAAATATCACTCTCTTGTACATCCATAAAGTATAAGCGGCACCAGTAATTAAGGTTGTTGCAGCCCAGAAAGCAATCCAAAAATTAGCCTTAATACTCCCAAGAATAATCATGAACTCACCTACAAAACCCGAAGTACCTGGTAAGCCTGCATTAGCCATAGCAAAAAGCATAAAAAACGAAGCAAAAACGGGCATTGTATTTACAATTCCACCAAAATCCTTTAATTGTCTGGTATGCATACGGTCATAAAGATATCCTACACCGGCAAACATAGCGCTTGACACAAAGGCATGTGAAATCATAACGACAATAGCACCTTCAAGAATTAAACCTGCATTAGCCAAACCTGCATGGTTAGCAATTGCATAGATAGCAAAACAGCCTAACGTAACAAATCCCATATGTGAAATAGAAGAATAAGCAATCAAGCGTTTCATATCTTGTTGAATAATGGCAATCAGCGCAATATATACAACGGCAATTAAAGATAAAGCGATCATGACAGGCGCAAAATAACGACATGCATCAGGTACGATAGGAAGGGCGAAGCGAATAAAACCATACCCACCTAATTTAAGTAGAATCGCTGCTAATACAATTGAGCCACCAGCTGGTGCTTCTGTGTGTGCATCAGGAAGCCACGTATGCACAGGAAACATAGGTATTTTAATTGCAAAACCAAGAAAAAAGGCAATAAAAATTAATGATTGAGCTGTCATCGTTAAGTTAGCAGCATAAAGCATTTCAATTTTAAAAGAACCTGCTTGAAATCCAAGGTAAATGAAAGAAGCAAGCATTAAAACCGAACCTAAAAAGGTATAGAGGAAAAATTTTATTGCCGCATAAACTCGATTATCAGAGCCCCAAATACCAATAATAAGATACATAGGAATGAGAGTTGCTTCAAAGAAAATGTAAAATACAATTGCGTCTGTTGCCGAAAATACCCCAACTAATAAACCTTGCATAATTAGAAACGCAGCTAAATATTGACCCACGCGTTTATGAATACTGTCCCATGTTGCTAAGATAACAATTAAATTAGTAAATACGCTAAGTACAATCATTAGCAAGGATAAACCATCAATACCAAGGCTATAGTTAATACCAAAAGCAGGCATCCAAGGTAATTCTTCAATATATTGCATACCAGCTAAATTTGGATCAAACCCAATGACTAGAGGGATACAAAGAATTAAAGTGAGCAAAATAGTAAACAATGCTAAAAAGCGAGAATTATTTGGGCTTTTATCATCACCAGTCAAAAATACAAATATTCCGCCAATAATAGGTAACCAGATTAATAAATTAAGCAAATAATGCATTTCCTCACCTTCTATTAGCCAAGTAATAACCAGCATAAAAAGACAAACAGACCCAATACCATTACTGTCGCGTAATGATATAGATACCCACTTTGTAGCGCTCGCCCTTTTCCAGCGGCCCAGCGTACCATACGACCCGTCCCATTAACAAAGAAGCCATCAATTAATGCTTGATCGCCGCCTCGATAAAATATACGACCTAGAGCTTTAGAACCACGTACAAAAACCCTATCGTTGAATGTATCAAATCCATATTTATTTAATAGCAATTTATAAACACCAGAAAATTTTCTTGCCAAAATGGCTGGTGTACTTGGAAAAGCAATATAACAAAGCCAAGCTAAGAAAATACCAGCTAAAGTTACCCAAAAAGTAAGTGTCAAAGGAGAATGAATAGCACTCATTAATGGTGATGTTACTTCATGCGCTAACTCAGCTAATACGTTATGTTCTGGTAAAACAAAAATTGATTTATCTAATAGAGCAGGTCTATCAAATAACATTGGCATGTATAATATATAACCAATAATGACTGATGGGATAGCCAGAAGAACTAATGGCACCCATACTACAACTGGTGATTCATGTAAATGTGACCATGTATGTTCATCCATCCGTGGCTTACCATGAAACGTCATAAACAAAGCTCGGAAAGTATAAAGCGCTGTAACCATAGCGCCTAGAGCAACACAAAAATAAGCGTAACGTGCGCCTGGTACAGTAGCCAATTTAGTTGCTTCAATAATGGTATCTTTAGAATAAAAACCTGCGAAAGGTGGAATAGCACATAAAGCTAAGCTGCCTATAATAAATGTTACATAAGTGATTGGCATTTTCCGCCATAAGCCCCCCATTTTACGCATATCTTGCTCATGGTGCATGCCAATAATAACTGAGCCTGCGCCTAAAAATAATAATGCTTTAAAGCAAGCATGAGTTAATAAATGGAATATACCAGCGCTATAGGCTGAGGCGCCCATAGCAACCATCATATAACCTAGTTGAGATAATGTTGAATAAGCAACAACTCGCTTAATATCATTCATCACAATTGCAAGAATTCCGGTAAAGAGAGCACCGGTTGCACCAATAACTAGAACAAAACTTAGCGCTGTATTAGAAAACTCGATCATAGGTGAGATACGAGCAATCATAAACACACCAGCGGTAACCATGGTTGCGGCATGAATGAGTGCAGAAATAGGTGTAGGACCTTCCATCGATTCAGGCAGCCAAACGTGCAATGGTACTTGAGCTGATTTACCCATCGCACCAATAAATAGCAGGATACAAATAACTGTAAGTAATGACCAATTATGTCCACTATAGAGCTGAATAGATTGGCCAGCTAAAAACTTAGCACTTCTAAAAACTGTTTCATAATCGATACTACCTGTATATGCTAAAATTAAGCCTATACCTAACACAAAACCAAAATCTCCAACACGGTTAACTAAGAAAGCCTTTAAATTACCCTCTATAGCTGATTCTTTTGTATACCAGAAACCAATCAGTAGATATGAGACTAAACCTACACCTTCCCAGCCAAAAAATAGTTGCAGAAAGTTGTTAGCTGTTACCAGCATTAACATCATAAAAGTAAATAATGAAATGTAGCTAAAAAAGCGTTGATAGCCATCATCATCAGCCATATAACCAATACTATATATATGTACCAGTAAGGATACAAATGTGACTACTACTAGCATCACAGAGGTTAGAGGGTCAATTAAAAAACCAATATTAAAGGTATAAGGGAAAAAAGCACCGCCACTTGCCCAAGTATAAAGATTAGTATTTAAATCACCAGCCCTACCAGAAAAAATTGCTGTCGCTACGATAAGAGATAAAATAAAAGAAATACCTACACCGGCAATAGTCACTGAATGAGCACCAACGCGCCCAATTTGGTTACGAAAAAAGCCAGCAATGATTGAGCCAATAAGCGGGGCAAGAACAAGTAAAAGACATAGTTGTTGAATATGCACGTTATTAACCTTTTAAATGATTCATTTTGTCGATATCAATGTTGCCACGATTTCTATAAAGCAACACAACAATAGCCAAACCAATTGCAGCTTCAGCAGCAGCAACAGTTAAAATAAAGAAGACGAAAACTTGCCCTGCTATCCCACCATAATAATGGGAAAAAGCAATAAAATTTGTATTGACTGCTAAAAGCATTAATTCAACGCAAACAAGAAGGAGAATAATATTTTTTCGATTTAGCATAATGCCAACTAAACTTAGTCCAAATAAAAGGGCAGCTAAGATTAGGTAATGATTAACTGGTATCATGAGTTTTCCTGCTACTTATTTTTCAGATTTTAGCGAAACAAGCTTAACTCTATCTTCAGCTCGAGTCATAATTTGTTTTTTAATATCTTGTCTTTTCGAACGTATAATACCACGGTGCGCTAATGTGATAGCTGAAATAATAGCAACTAATAAAAGAACCGCTGCTAACTCAAACGCTAAGACATAATCAGTATAAAGAACCATACCTATCTGTTCTGTATTTGACAATCTATTCTTCATTGCCTTCACATCCGCTATATCATGCAAATCCAAAGGCTGAGCTATGGGTACAGATGGCGCAACAGCTTGCGAGTACCATGTATCTGGTAAAGCAATTAGCAGCAATCCAACAAGGAGCGCAATTAAAATCATGCCAAATGGCAAATATCTAGCAAAGTGCGCCTTTAAAGATTCTGTATCAATATTTAACATCATCACGACGAACAAAAAGAGCGTCATAACTGCGCCTACGTAAACTAATACTAAGATTAACGCTAAAAATTCTGCTCTTAATAAAATCCACAGCACTGAACTTGCAAAAAATGTTAAAACAAGAAACAAAACACAACGAACAGGATTATTTTGCGTAATGACCATGATTGCAGAGAGTAAAGCAAGCGCTGCAAAGACGTAAAAAATTACTTGAACTAATAAATTTCCCATCATTACCCCATTATCGCCATTCTTTATCAGCTTCTCTATCGGAAGCCAGTCTTTTTTCCATCAAATCGCCAACTGCTAAGAGTTTTTCTTTTGTCATGATATTTTGGCCACGTTGGTTAATATGGTAATGCTGTATAGGTGTTAAAACGATTGAATCTACGGGACAGGATTCCTCACATAAGCCACAATAAATACATTTAAAGGCATCAATATCGTAGCGCGTTGTACGTCTTGAACCATCTGCACGTTCTTCCGACTCAATAGTGATAGCTAGTGCAGGACAAACCGCTTCACATAATTTGCAAGCTATACAGCGCTCCTCACCGTTGGGATAGCGTCTTAATGCTAACATATGCCCACGAAAACGGGGCGAAATTGGTGTTGCTTCTTCAGGAAATTGGATGGTAACTTTTTTCTTAAAAAAGTATTTTCCTGTTAATTTTAAGCCTGCCAATATATCTAGCAGTAGAAAGCTTCGAATATAATATCTTATGACTCGGTATATGTTTTTCATTAATTTACTCAGTTACTAATTAAACCACGGTTTTAGCTGTGCCAATACCATTAAAGCAGTAACAATAACCCATACAATAGTTACAGGAATTAAAACTTTCCAGCCCAAACGCATTAATTGATCATAACGATAGCGTGGGAGTGTGGCACGTACCCATAGATAAACAAATAGAAAAAATGAAATTTTTACCAACAACCACACAAAACCTGGTACAACATCGAAAATATCGCCTAAAATTGGAATACCTTCAAAAGGAGATAACCAGCCACCCAAGAACAGTAGTGAGATCACTGTTGAAATTAGTACCATACTTGCATATTCTGCTAAGAAGAAAATCATAAAGCCCATACCAGAATATTCAACATGGAAACCTGCTACAATTTCTGACTCTCCCTCTGCTAAATCAAATGGTGCACGGTTAGTCTCTGCAAGTGCTGCAATCCAAAATATAACAAAAAGAGGAAACAAAGGGATAAACCACCAATGCCAAATTCCACCTTTTTGAGAAAGAACGATATCAGTTAAATTCATACTACCAGCAGCAAGTAATACACCTACAAAAGCAAAGCCCATAGCAATTTCATAGGAAACTGTTTGTGCTGCACTACGTAGAGAACCAAACATTGCATATTTAGAATTCGATGCCCAACCGGCAATTAATACACCATAAACAGCCAAAGAGCTAAGTGTAAAGATAAGCAAGACACCAGCGTTTATATTGGATAAAACAAGTCCTTGACTAAAAGGTATCACTGCCCATCCAGCAAGTGCTGGCGCTAATGCAAATAAAGGAGCAATAATAAATAAATATTTATTAGACTTATTAGGAACTACGATTTCTTTGTGTATAAGTTTAATTAAATCAGCAAACGGTTGTAATAGCCCTTTTAGCCCAACACGATTAGGACCAATACGTGCTTGTATATAACCAATAACTTTACGCTCAGCATAAGTTAAATAGGCTACAACGAGCAATAATGGAACTACAATAACTAGGATCTTAATAATAATCCAAAGCAAAATGCTAATATCATGAAGCATGTTCTTACCTATTTAGCGCTTAATGGTGATTGCTGCAAATGAATGCCCTAAATCTAATGTCTCTGGTACTGCATTTACGACCCAGATTGCATCTAAAGCTATCCGCTCGTCGCGTTCAAGTGGCAATGTTATCTCAATATCTCCTTGAGAAACAGTAGCAACTTTATCTAATTGCAAACGATTAGCAGTTTCTGGGTGAATTCTAATACAAACAGGATCAGCGGCAGCACAATGCTGTAAAGCTTCTGCATTACGGACAATGTAATCTGTGCGATATAATGGCCATTCGCCAATTCGAACTAACTGCTGATTTAACACAGGTAAAGATTCAGGATAATAAGGTTGATATTTTATCTCACTCATCATATTTACATGTGTTTTAATCTCATCTAATACTTCCTCTGATGAAGTATATTCAAAACCTTCACAATCTAATAAATTTCCTAAAACTCTGAGTACTTTCCAAGCAGGCCTAGCCTGACCGAAAGGCTTACATACACCTTTAACTGATTGCCAAATATTGTCAATATTAATATAAGTTCCAGACGTTTCAGTATAAGGCGCTATGGGTAATATGACATTTGCATAATCCTTCATAGAATCATGACTAAACGCTGAGAGCATCACTACAAATTCAGCGCCTAACATTGATTGACGAGCGCCATAAGGATTAGCGAAATCAAAACCTGGCTCAAGTCCAAGTAAGAAATAACCTTTGAGCTTATTCTCTAGAGCTTTTTGAATATCAAAACCGGGATTATCTATTGTTTTACCTGCAGCACTTCGGTGTGGCAGCATACCCGCTAATTGGGCACCTGCAGTATTTGCTCCTGTAGTAAAACGAATTACCTTCACATTTGTTAATTGCTCTAAAGCATACACTAATGTTCTTATTAAAGCTGCATGCGGATGATTTTCAGCAGTTGCTCCTAAAACAATAACAGATTGTGGTTGTTTTAAGCCATTTGCAATTGCTCGTGATTTTTCACTAGGTTCAAGCCCAATTAATAACCGTTGTACTTCTTTTGAAAATTGTGAAATATCAGGTGAAATTGCCAGTAATAGTTGAGCAATTTGCTGAGGTATTTCTAAAGGAGAGACAATTTCTTTTGTATCTACAACAAAATGGTAATCATAATCAACTGAGTTAATTGCATAAATTTTTGCACCGTCTCGATAAGCCTTACGAATACGTGTACTAGCTAGAGGTACTTCTCGGTTAATGTTACAACCTATTAAAAGAATATGTGCTTGTTTTTCTAACTCGGCGTACGTTAATGTATTATTTACGATGATAGGTAAATAATCTTGATCGCTAAAGTCTGTTTGATGAATGCGATGGTCAAGGTTATTAACACCCAAAGAGCGCATTAATTTTTGTAATAAATAAAATTCTTCTAATGTTGCAGAAGGTGAGGCAAAAGCAGCGAATTGTTCTGCACCATATTGCTTTACAATGCGACTTATCCCTTCAGCTGTAAATTTTAAAGCAGTTGGCCAATCAACTTCTACCCATTGTCCATCTTTTTTAATTAATGGCTGTGCAGCCCGACCTGGCCCAATTAAACCTAAATAACTAAACCTATCTCTATCGGAAAGCCACATTTCATTAATTTGTTCATTTTCGCGTGGCACAGCCCGCATAAGTTGATTTCCATTTCGTACATGTAAATGAACATTTGATCCTAAGCAATCATGAGGCGCAACACTATCATACTGCACTAATTCCCAAGGGCGAGCAGTAAAACGATAGGGCTTAGAAGTTAGAGCGCCTACAGGACATAAATCAATAACATTTCCTGATACTTCTGAAGTCATACTATGATTTATAAAAGTACCAATTTGCGTTTTTTCACCACGCCCTAACGTACCAAGTTCACGAACACCCGCTATCTCAGTACCGAAACGCACACATCGAGTACAATGAATACAGCGAGTCATTTCAGTCGCAATTAAGGTTCCTAAGTCATCATCCACAACTGAGCGCTTGGACTCATCGTATTCAGAATTTGAATAGCCAAAGCCTAATGAAATATCTTGTAGCTCACACTCACCGCCTTGATCACAAATAGGACAGTCCAGCGGATGATTAATTAATAAAAATTCCATCACGGCTTTTTGAGAACGAACCGCTTCTTCTGATTTCGTAAACACCTTCATACCATCAGTAATTGGTGTAGCACAAGCCGGCACAGGTTTACGACCATTTTCGACTTCAACCAAACACATCCGACAATTTGCAGCTATTGATAACTTTTTATGATAGCAAAAACGAGGGATATAAATGCCTGCGTCATCGGCAACCTCTATAATCATTTTACCGTTTTCCGCGTCTAGCGTTTTTCCGTCAATTTCAATAGTAGCCATTTTTAAACCTTATCAATTATGCCGCAATCATTGAGCGCTTATGCTTGATGAAATAATCAAATTCATGATAGAAGTGTTTCACAAAGCTTTGCACAGGCCAAGCTGCTGCTTCTCCTAGTGCACAAATCGTACGGCCTTCAATCTTATTAGCAACATCAACTAATTTCTCAATATCTCCAGGCTCACCATGACCATGCCGGATACGATGAATTAAGCGTACCATCCAACCCGTACCCTCACGACAAGGCGTACATTGGCCACAGGATTCATCCATATAAAACTCAGAAATTCGATAAAGGGCATCAACCATGCAGGTTGTTTCATCCATAATAATTACGGCACCTGATCCTAATCCTGAACCTGCTTTTTGAATACTGTCATAATCCATATCGAGCTGCATCATAACATCACCTGGTAATACTTTCATGGATGTTCCACCAGGAATAACAGCTTTGATACGATTATTATTAAGCATGCCACCAGCTAGCTCTAATAAATCTTTGAACGGCGTGCCAAGTGGAATTTCAAAATTTCCAGGCTTATTGACATGACCACTAACACTAAAGCACTTAGTACCACCATTATTGGGCTTACCTAATTTTAAAAACCAGTCACCACCTTTTTCTAAAATAACCGGCACAGAAGCAAAAGTTTCAGTATTATTAATTGTTGTAGGTTTACCATATAACCCATAATTAGCAGGAAAAGGTGGCTTGAATCGGGGCATGCCTTTGCGGCCTTCAAGTGAGTTTAATAAAGCGGTTTCTTCTCCACATATATAAGCGCCAGCACCTAGATGGCTATACAAATCAAAGTCAATGCCACTACCAAGGATATTTTTGCCTAGTAATCCTGCATTATAGGCTTCTTTTAAAGCTTGCTCACAATGTTGAAATGGCAGCCAAAACTCGCCCCGAATATAATTATAACCAACTGTTGCACCCATAACATAACCAGCGATAGCCATGCCTTCTATTAATTGATGGGGATTATAAGTCAGAATATCTCTATCTTTGCAGGTACCCGGTTCACCCTCATCTGAATTACAAACAACATATTTTTGTACAGGTGCATTACGATTCATAAAGCTCCATTTAAGCCCAGTTGGGAATCCTGCACCACCTCTTCCCCGTAGGGCAGAAGTTTTTAGCTCATCAATAATTTGCTGAGGCGGCGTCTGTTCAGCTAAAATACGTCGCCATGAACTATATCCGCCTAAACTTTCGTAAGACTTTAATGTCCACGGTTCTTTAAGATGAAGCGTTCGGTAACACACTTGATTTAGTTGAATCATTGCTACGACCTCACTCACGAATATTGTTCTAAAACTTGATCAATTTTATCTTTGGTCAAGTTTTCGTGATAATCCTTGTTCACTTGCATCATAGGGGCATTGATACATGCACCTAAACACTCGACTGAACGAATAGTAAAACGCCCATCAGCTGTAACTTGACCTAGATTTACCCCAAGTTTTTGCTGTAAATAGTCAACTACTTCTGCTGAACCTCGTAATTGGCATGAAATATTGGTACATACATTGACTATATTTCTAGCTGTAGGTTTATGCTCATACATTGTATAGAAAGTTGATACTTCATATACAGCAATTGCAGGCATATCTAAATAATCAGCAACAGCGTCCATTAATTCAGACGTTAAATAACCATATTGATCTTGTACAATATGTAAGGCACTCATAACCGCAGATTGTTTTTGATCTGGAGGATATTTTGCTATCCAACTATCAATTTCTGCTATTCGCTCAGGCGTTAAAAATTGACAAAGTAGTTTTGCTGAATTCTGAGACATATTTTAACCTTAAAAATATTTAACCTTGCAATTGACGAACAGCCAATATAAAACACTACAGTTAATTTTCAGTTTCTTTATTATTGAACAAATCCTAGCGCTAAAACGTAATGCAATTCTTTATAGTTATATTTCAAGAATGTAGTAGCTTTGAGTACGTGCCAAATTAATTATTTTTAATAATTTATTATTAACTTGGAAGCTAGTTTTGTCGCTTTAATTCTAAGTTTAAAATAGACCCGTATATTAATTACCGGTCTATCTCCCCAAATACAATATCTTGACTTGCCAAAATTGCCACACCATCTGCTAACATATGGCCTTTAACCATTTCATCATAACTTGATAAATGAGCAAAACCTGGCGCACGAATTTTTATTCTATAAGGCTTATTCGCCCCATCTGATACCAAATAGATACCAAACTCGCCTTTGGGCGCTTCCACAGCTGCATAAACTTCACCTCGTGGCAAACAAAAACCTTCGGTAAAAAGTTTAAAATGATGAATTAAGGCTTCCATATCATGTTTCATCTCAGCGCGTTTTGGCGATGTTATCTTATGATCATTAATTCTTACAGGCCCGGGATTTGCTTTCAGCCATTCTATGCATTGACGAATAATACGATTAGATTGACGCATTTCTTCTACGCGAACTAAATATCTATCATAGCAATCGCCTGTTTTTCCTACTGGAATATCAAACTCCATTTGATCATAAGCAGCATAAGGCTGCTTCTTACGTAAATCCCACGCAATACCTGATGCACGTAGCATTGGGCCTGTAAAACCCCATTGCAACGCATCCTCTGGTGAAACAACGCCTATATCAACTGTACGTTGTTTCCAGATGCGATTATCAGTAAGGAGCGTTTCATATTCATCTACTCGCTTAGGGAAGCGCTCTGTGAAGGCCCAGAGAAAATCTAGTAAACTGCCTTCTCTATCCTGATTCATTTTGTCCACTTCTCGATCATTATGCCAGCGAGAAGGTTTATATTTTGGCATACTATCAGGTAAGTCCCGAGCAACGCCACCTGGACGATAATATTTAGCATGCATACGTGCCCCTGATACGGCCTCATAACAGTCAAATAAATCTTCTCGCTCACGAAAACAATATAAAAAAACTGTCATTGCACCAATATCAAGCGCATTAGCACCCACCCAAAGCAAATGATTTAATATACGTGTTACTTCGTCATACATTGTGCGAATGTACTTAGCACGAATGGGTGGCTCAATCCCTAGAAGTTTTTCAATTGCTAAAATATAACCATGTTCATTACACATCATGGATACATAATCAAGGCGATCCATATAACCAATATTTTGAAGGTACGGTTTGGTTTCGGCCAATTTTTCGGTGGCACGATGTAATAAACCGATATGAGGATCAGCTCTTACTATCGTTTCGCCTTCAAGCTCTAATACTAATCGTAGAACGCCATGTGCAGCCGGATGTTGTGGTCCAAAATTGAGTGTATAATTTTTAAGTTCAATCATTAACCACCCCTTTTACATCAAAATAGCGATTATCATTACGTATTACTTTAGGAACAAGGACACGAGGCTCTAAATCCACTGGCTCATAAATTACTTTTTGGGTAGCAGCATCATAACGCATCTGCACATGGCCACTTAGTGGAAAATCCTTTCTAAAAGGATGACCAATAAAACCATAATCAGTAAGAAGACGTCTTAAATCTGGATGATTTTCAAATAAAATACCATATAAATCATAAGCCTCACGCTCAAACCAATTTGCACCTTTCCATAAGTCATGTACGGATGGAACAATTAAATGATGTTCCTCTACAAAGGTTTTAACTCGAATGCGATGATTAAGCTTTGTCGACAATAAATGATAAACTACAGCAAATCGAGGTTTATCCATTATATAGGCTCTGGACTCATGTCGCTCAACGCCCCGCGAAAAACCATACTCTGTTGCTTCTTGGGTTTCCCAATCATATAAACCATAATGTAGATAATCTACGCCACAAAGATCCATAAGCTGATCGCAAGCAAATAATTCATTGGTTTTTAGGGCATTTAAAACGAATTTGAGATTAGCTATCTCAACGTCTAATGTAATTTCACCAAACTCAGTATTAACTAAGGCTAATTTGCCATTTAATTCTTTTTTAATACTTTCCGTTAAAGCTGCTAATTTTGTCATCTGATTTTACTGTCCTAATCTAAACTTCAATCACAGATTTATGCTTAATTTTGTTCTGAAGCTGGATTATGCCATATAAAAGCGCTTCAGCTGTAGGAGGACAGCCAGGCACATATACATCTACAGGTACAATCCGATCACAACCACGGACCACTGAATAAGAATAATGATAATAGCCACCACCATTAGCACAAGAGCCCATCGAAACAACCCATCTGGGTTCTGGCATCTGATCATAAACTTTACGTAACGCAGGTGCCATTTTATTGCATAGCGTTCCTGCAACGATCATCACATCAGATTGCCGGGGACTAGGCCTAAAAATGATGCCAAAGCGATCTAAATCATAACGAGAAGCGCCAACGTGCATCATTTCAACAGCACAACATGCTAAACCAAACGTCATTGGCCACATTGAACCACTACGCGCCCACCCTACTAATTGGTCAATTGAGGTAGTGATAAAGCCTTTTTTTTGCAATTCTGCAACCGCCATAGAAGCCTCTAGAAAAATCTTATTCCGTAACTATGCTCACTCTAAAAATATGGGTTTCGAAGCCAGCTCATTTAGTTTTAAACTATGCTTTACTTGCATAAATGTTGCAGTTTATAAGCAATTAAAAGAGGATGCAAATACAGTTAACTAAGTATAAAGCCAAAGAAACGATTTCGAAAGGTGTCTATTCCCACTCAAGAGCACCCCGCTTCCATTCATATATAAAGCCTATTACCAATAAGCCTAAGAAAATCATCATTGCCGCAAAACCAAACCAGCCAATCTTTCTTAAGACTAAAGCCCAAGGAAAGAAGAAAGCTGTTTCTAAGTCAAATATAATAAATAGTATAGCAACTAAATAAAATCTTACATCAAAAGGAATGTGGGAACTCTCAAAAGCATTGAATCCACATTCGTAAGGAGCATTTTTAGCTGAGTCTGGAGCATGCTTAGAAAGCAAAGCCCCAGCTGAAAATAAGGCTACGCCTAGACCTATGGCGATAACAATAAAAACAAGTACTGGCAAATATTGTGATAGCATAGTTTCATTTCGCTTAAGATTGGTGCCGAAGGCCGGACTCGAACCGGCACAGCTTTACGCCACCGCCCCCTCAAGACGGCGTGTCTACCAATTCCACCACTTCGGCAAATAATTATTGTTTTCCTTTGCTGCTATCAACCGGTACAGGAATTTTAGTCTCCGGTACACTGGTTTGTTGAGGTATTGCTTGTTGCGTCGCTTTTTGATATTGCGTTGAAACAAGGTAAGATAAAGTCAAACTTGTTATGAAAAAAGTCAGCGCCAATCCACCTGTCAATTTAAACAAAAAGCTACCAGTTCCTTGGCTTCCAAAAACAGTATTTGAGGCCCCTGATCCAAAGGCTGCACCTATATCGGCACCTTTACCATGTTGTATGAGTACAAGGCCAATTAAAGCAATTGCTACTAATACGTGAATCATTAAAATTAGCTGATACATTTAATAATTTCCACAAACTGCTGTGCATTAAGGGATGCACCGCCAATCAATCCACCATCAACATCAGGCATTGCAAATAACGCTTTTGCATTTTTTTCATTAACACTTCCGCCGTATAACAGAGGAACTGTATTTGCATCATCTTTGCTAAATTCAGCAATAATGGACCTGATAGTCAAATGTGCCATTTGAACTTGTTCAGGAGAAGCAGTATGGCCTGTGCCTATGGCCCAAACAGGTTCATACGCAACAACACAATGGCTAAAAGCATGTCTATTATTTATTGCTATTGCTTGTAACTGGGTAGCTAATACTTGCTCTGTTTTACCCTCGTCACGCTCTTTTAGCGTTTCTCCCACACACAAGACCGGTATCATACCATGATCTTTAACATGGTGGAATTTATCTGCAATAAATTTTTCATCTTCACCAAATAAAACTCGCCGTTCAGAATGCCCTACTAAAACATACTCACAAGCATAGTCTTTCAACATTGGCCCAGATAACTCACCTGTATAGGCTCCTGCATCTTTTGGGTATACATTTTGTGCACCCCATTTAATATTACTTTTACTTAAAGTACTATTTATTACAGGTAAATAAATAGCCGGAGGTATAACAATACACTCTGTAGCTAATGGATTTGGTAATAGCTCTACTAAGTCACGTAGTAGCGACTCAATTGACGCTAATTGGCCATTCATTTTCCAATTACCAGCTACAATTTTTTTCCTCATTTATACTCCATAATAAACGGCCGCAAATATACCTTAAAGATTAAGCATGCGTCAATCATATGATTTGTATAATACATAAATTAAATTCACCTGTATTTTAAGAAAATAAGAAATTAAAAGTGAGATAAATAGTTAAGCTTTAAATAGTAAATTTTTAGCGAAGGAAAGTTATAGCAATAATGAATTTATATTAAAAATGTATTTTAGGCTACTAAAAGCGAATATTAGAAAGTACTGAAGTAACTATTCTTGCAGTAGCCCATTAATTATTAATACTCAATTTAATAGCTATTAATTATCTAAATCGATTTGCATAATATTATCTCTTAATTGCTCGGCATAATTCGTTACCAGTTCTTTATCTTCACCTTCAACCATTACCCTTAATAAGGGCTCTGTGCCCGAAGGGCGTAAGAGTACTCGGCCTTTTTGCTCCAGTTTTTCCGTCAACGTATCAACTAAATCGACCACTTGTTTATTTTTTGCTAGAGTTAACGCATTAGGTGTTTTAATGTTTAAAAGCACTTGTGGGTATAATTCAATTCCCTGTGTAAGTTCTTCTAATGTTTTACCGTGCATAATCATACAAGCTAAAACTTGTAATGCAGCAATAATACCATCTCCTGTCGTCGTCTTATCCAAGCATACAATATGACCTGAAGATTCACCGCCGATCTGCCACTTCATATCTCTAAGTGTTTCTAAAACATAACGATCGCCAACGTTAACACGCTTAAAAGGAATATCTAGAGCAGATATAGCCCTTTCTAAGCCATAATTACTCATTAGGGTGCCAACCACACCACCTTGTAGTACGCCTCGCTGTTGTCTATCCCGAGCTAAAATATATAAAATTTGATCACCATCAACTACGTTTCCGACAGCATCAATTAAAATGACCCTATCTCCGTCACCATCAAGAGCGATACCTAAATCAGCGCCATGGTGTAAAACTTGTTGTCTTAGTTCAGCCGGCGCAGTTGAACCACATCGCTGATTAATATTAAGCCCGTCAGGTTCGTTATAAATAGCAATCACCTCAGCGCCTAATTCATTAAAAACATTAGGCGCAATATGATAAGTGGCACCATTAGCGCAATCGACTACGAGCTTAATGCCAGTTAAACGTGTTAGTGAAGATATGGATGACTTACAAAATTCAATATAACGTCCCGGCGCGTCACTAATACGTTTTGCTTTACCTAATTGACTAGAAGAAACAATTTCTAATGGCTTATCTATTTCTTCTTCAATAGCCTGCTCGATATGGTCAGGTAATTTACTGCCATCTGCTGAGAAAAATTTAATACCATTATCTTCATATAAATTATGTGATGCACTAATAACAATACCTGCATCAGCTCGCAAGGTTTGAGTTAAATAAGCTACAGCTGGTGTAGGCATAGGGCCTAATAAATTAACATCTACTCCGGCAGCTGATAAACCAGCTTCTAAAGCAGACTCCAGCATATAGCCTGAAATACGCGTATCTTTACCAATAATGATTTTATTGCGATAACCATTTGAAAGTATACGGCCTACAGCCCAGCCTAATTTTAATACGAATTCAGGATTAATATTTGATATCCCTACTTGCCCACGAATACCATCGGTACCAAAATATTTACGTTGGCTCATTCCTGCTTACCTTTTAAATTATTATTAACCTGCATAATTGCATTTAACATAACTAATGCTTGTTTTGTTTCAGTTACATCATGCGTCCTGATTATATTTACACCATTTAAACTGGCAACTATGTTTAAAGTGGTACCCCCAATTAACCGCTCATCAACATTTTTATTTAAAATAGCTCCTATTGTGCTTTTTCGAGACACACCTAACATGATAGGTAAGTTATGTCGTTTAAATTGGCTTAAATCTTTAACTAAACATAAGTTATGCTCAACAGTTTTACTAAAGCCAAAGCCGGGATCAATTATGATATTGTGGCGTTGAATACCCGCTTCTAGACAACGCTCAATTTCTTTTTGAAAAAATAAATTAACTTCAGCAATAATGTCTTTATAGCTTATTGGTAAAGCTTGCATAGTTTCTGGTATTCCTTTCATATGCATTAAACATACAGGAACGTGTAATTTAGCTATTAGATTAAGCGCATCTTTATCTCTTAAAGCTGTTATATCGTTAACTAAATCAGCGCCTACCTCTATAGCTGCTTGCATAACAGCAGCCTTTGTTGTATCTACAGAAATACAACAGTCTGTTTCATGGCGTAATCGCTTAATAAGGGGAATGACGCGGGCTATTTCTTCATCAACACTAATAGGTTTTGCGCCAGGCCTTGAGGATTCACCTCCAATATCCAAAATATCAACACCCTCAGCCAATAATTTCTGCGCGTGTGTAAAGGCATGCTCTAAATCTAAATAGCGTCCTCCATCAGAAAAGGAATCAGGTGTTACATTAATGATCCCCATAATCAAAGGCGACTGATACTGATTCGTTTTTAAATTTAATTGCTGACGCCAGCTACTAAATTGCTGATTATTCATTAATAACCTTTATTTGGAATTAGAACTTAAAAGTTAAAAGTCAAACTCATATAAATTGAAGTTTTAAAAAGTATTAGAATTATTACTAAAACTCTTATACCTCAGAAGTATTTTATAAATTTAATTAAAGGTAAATCTCCGCCTAATGGCGGAGAAAATCTTAAAGAAAGATCAATCAATGTTCCTCAGCTGGACGATCTACTGGCTTACCATTAATGACTTTGGTATCAGATTTAGGTGTATTATCTGAATCAAAAGACTTTAATGCTTCCCAATCATCAGGAGGAGAAGGTGGTTTACCTGCCATAATTTCATTAATTTGCTTAGTATCAATTGTTTCATATTTAATGAGTGCTTCAGCCATTAAATGTAGAATATCCATTTTAGCCACCAGAATATCTTTGGCACGCTGATAATTTCTAGTAATAATGTTATTAACTTCTTCATCAATTAACTGCGCAGTTTTATCAGAAATTTCTTTGTTATGATTTACACTACGACCTAAGAAGACTTCACCTTCTTCTTCACCAAAGGTCAATGGGCCTAAATCTGATAAACCCCAACTAGTTACCATCTTACGAGCAATTTCTGTAGAACGCATAATATCATTTGATGCACCTGTAGTAACATTTTCAGCACCAAAAATTAGTTCTTCTGCAATACGACCACCAAATAGACTAGATAATTGACTTTCTAAACGTCGTTTACTATGGCTATAACGATCTTGCTCAGGTAAAAACATAGTAACACCAAGCGCACGGCCACGAGGAATAATAGTCACCTTATAAACGGGATCATGTTCTGGAACAGATAAGCCAACAATAGCATGACCTGCTTCATGATAGGCAGTTAATTTCTTCTCATTTTCATCCATGACCATTGAGCGACGTTCCGCACCCATCATGATTTTATCTTTAGCTTTATCAAGTTCTAACATACCAACTTTACGTTTATTAGAGCGTGCTGCAAATAGGGCTGCTTCATTAACTAAATTAGCTAAATCAGCGCCTGAAAAGCCTGGTGTACCCCGTGCTATAGGCAATACTTCAACTTGCTTATCAATAGGTACTTTGCCTAAATGAACTTTAAGAATTTGTTCCCTACCACGTATATCAGGTAGTGGTACAACTACTTGACGGTCAAAACGGCCTGGACGTAGGAGAGCAGGATCAAGAACATCTGGTCTATTTGTTGCAGCTACGACAATAACACCGTCATTACCTTCAAAGCCATCCATTTCGACAAGTAACTGATTAAGTGTTTGCTCGCGTTCATCATGACCACCCCCAAGGCCCGCGCCTCGATGTCTTCCTACCGCGTCAATCTCATCAATAAAGATGATACAGGGGGCTTGTTTTTTTGCTTGTTCAAACATATCGCGTACGCGCGACGCGCCTACCCCGACAAACATTTCCACAAAGTCTGAGCCAGAAATGGTAAAGAAAGGAACCTTTGCCTCACCCGCTACTGCTTTAGCTAAAAGGGTTTTACCAGTACCTGGTGGCCCTACTAATAACACACCACGTGGAATACGGCCACCTAAGTTTTGAAATTTGCTCGGATCGCGTAGAAAATCAACTAATTCTTTAACTTCTTCTTTTGCCTCATCGACACCTGCTACATCAGCAAAAGTAACCTTAACTTGATCTTCACCTAATAGACGTGCGCGCGAACGACCAAAAGACATAGCGCCTCGGCCACCCCCACCTTGCATTTGTCGCATGAAAAAAATCCAAACGCCAATAAGCAACAGCATAGGGAACCAATTTACAAATAAATGTAATAAGAAACTTTCTTGCGGTTTTTCCTGTCCACTTACTTCAACCTTATTTTGTAATAATTGTCCTAATAACGCATTATCTTGCATAGGCATATAGGTTACAAAACGTTGATTATTTTTTGTCGTTCCCCGAATCACCTTATTATCTTCAACGGTAACAGAATTAATCATACCTTGATCAATTTCTGTCAAAAATTGGCTGTAGGGAATTTTTTCTGTTGTGCCATGGCGAGGTCCAAAATTACTAAACACAGACACTAGCACGATAGCTATAACAAGCCACAAAAATAAATTTTTTACCATGTCGTTCAAAACATTAACCTCGATATGTGCGAATTTCTACGCTAAGCAATAAAGTTACTATAAATTATAGCCCTTCGCCAGCATATAGGTTTCATGCGAGCGTGAGCGTGATGCTAAAGGTTTACGAATAACTACCTTATTAAATTGTTGACGGGCTAATTTAATAAGGTTATCGAACCCAGCACCATGAAAGATCTTTATTAACATAGCACCACCTGGTTTAAGCATTATATCCCCAAAATCAAAAGCTAACTCGGCTAAATACATTGCTCTTGGAATATCAACTATCCTTGCTCCACTCATATTTGGGGCCATATCTGATAAAAGCAAGTCTAAACCTCTTTTGGGTATCAAATTTATTAATTGTTGAAAGACATTTTCTTCTCTAAAGTCACCTTGAATAAAATTGACACCAGGTAATTCAGCCATAGGTAATAAATCTAAAGCAACAATTGTTCCATTTCCATTTAATTTTTGGGTAACGAATTGGGTCCAACCACCTGGAGCTGCACCTAAATCTACAATAGTCATTCCTGGCTTAATAATATTTTCTCTTTCATCAATTTCTTTTAACTTGTAAACAGCGCGGCTCCGATAGCCCTCCGCCTGCGCCTTTTTAACAAAAACATCATCAAAGTGCTCCTTTAACCAGCGGTTACTACTTTTCGAACGAGGCATACGGAACAGAAAATATTAACTTATTCTTATAATACTCAAATTTACTACCGTTTCCCAGCAAAACGTGCAATAATTTAACATTTAAATGAGATTTCATTGTGGATAGTACATTTAGACAAACTCTTAAAGCTAAAGCCCATCATTTAAGACCTGTCGTTTTACTGGGTGCCAAAGGTTTAACTACGGCTATTGTTGAAGAAACAGATATTGCTTTAAATGCTCACGAATTAATTAAAGTTAAAATTAATGGCGCAGAAAGAGAGGACCGGCAGAAAATGGCTACTAAACTTTGCCAGCAATTAAATGCAGAGCTTGTTCAGCTGATTGGCAATACTGTCATTATGTATCGGCAAAAAATTGACGACTAGCCAAAATTATTAATATCAATTCTTAATAAAAAAATAAAATATATCTCCAAAGGCAAATTCTGGACAAGAATTGCTTAAAATCTTCATTAAAACAAGGCAAAATACTCAAATTAGACCTACTAGCTCTGCGCTTTTGCATTATTTTGCCTGAATCTCTTTGATTTTTTTGTTTTTTAACCCACTTTTATCTCGAATTCGCGTTTTAATTAGCTTATTAAACTGATGTAGTAAATTTATTTTTTCTGAGCGTATTAAACTTAAACTAATTTTTACTTGCAAATGAGAATGATTATCATTTATATTTAATTATTTTCATGGAGTGATAATTATGGCCCTAGCTTATAATCAGTTTGAAGAGTTAATTCATCAGTTGCGTTTTCTCCTTTTTGAAATAGGAATAGGATTGCCGCAACAAGCAGTTAAAGCAGTTGTTAATGACACGCATAATGCATGTTTAGCTCGTTTACAATATGCAGCTATAAAGGAAAAGCTAATTGATAAAACTTTGTATAGTTATCATATTTCTGATTTCACAGAGCAATTACAATTAAGATTAAGTATATCTAAGCCTGCGAGTCGTTTTTATCGATGGGAGTTATTAGCAAAAGAGTTAAATGAATCCATTGCCAATGAAGCAATGGCTGTCATTTACCGCAAACGATGGCAAGCTCAATTAATTAAACAAATGCAAGGCGAGCGCTCTTTTTGGGCTTGGCTGGCTAAACAAGAAAGTAAAGATACCTTACCCTTTCTTGAGCAATGGGGCTGTGTAGGGCATCCTTATCATCCTAATTTTCGTGCGAAAATGGGCCTTAATCGGCGCGAAGTGTTACAGTATTCGCCTGAATTTAATGCCAAAGTTAATGTTCATTGGTGCGCACTACACCAACAGAAAGTACATGCTACCTCTAGCAATAAATCTTACTTAGAATTAATGGCAAGCTGTTTTCCTAAAGACTATGCTACTTGGCAACATAAGCTTCGATGTCAACAAATAAATCCGGATGATTTTTACCCTATTCCTGTTCATCCTTGGCAATGGCGCAATCAATTGCAATCGTCTCTAGCTCCTTTAATTGATAAAAGACAACTTATTTTGACGCCACATCATCAATTAACGCAACCTTCAATGTCATTAAGAACTATGATACCTGTTTCTGCACATGCTAATCACTTAAAATTGGCTTTAGGAGTCCAGACAACTTCAGCTATTCGCACAGTATCGCCGGCATCTATTGAAAATGGTCCCCTCCTTTCTAATTGGTTAACACACCTATTAGAATTAGAGCAACACTATGAAAATACACTTTTTGTTGCACGTGATATCGCTGGGGCACGTTTAAACGATCCCAATTTTGCTTCTATATATAAGCAATTTGGTTTTCTTTTAAGAGAAAGCCCATTGCAGTTTATTAAAGATAATCAACAAGTTATTCCTCTTGCTGCACTCTTTGTAGACTCTCCTCTTTCTAATCAACCTTTATTACTTGAAATCATTCAGGCTAGTAATATTTCCATAGAAAACTATTTTAGCCAGTATTGCCGTTGTGTCCTTAAAGGACAGTTACACTTATTAATGCGTTATGGTATTGCTCTTGAGGCACACCAGCAAAATACGCTCGTAGTCTTTGAAAATCATCAACCTCAATCTCTTATTATTCGTGATTTAGGCGGAATTTATATCTATCAAAATAGTGAGTTTCAAGACGTTAAGAGCCCAACATTACATTCAGATTCAACCATTATCACCGACAATTTAGTTGATACCTGTAATAAATTTATTCATGGCAATCTACAAAGTAACTTAGCTTACTGGATTAATCATCTCTGTCGCTTTAGTCATCTTTCTGAAACCCATTTATGGAAGATTGTATTTGATACGCTAAACAGGGAATTTCAACAAATAGCAGCACAAATAAAACCAGGTATCTTAGCTTGGCACCAACAACGTTTATTAAAAGATGCTTGGCCTCATAAGAGTCTGCTACTTATGCGTTTGTCACCTAGCAAAAAACATAATCAAGCGAACTTAACATCTAATCCTCTGAGCCAATTTAATGTCTAAATCATTAATGAGAACACTTTTTATTAGCCAATTTCTTATGTTACTTGCATTGGAAATGAGTAATCCCTTCCTACCTTTGTTTATTGCTAAACAAAATCTCTCTCTTGATAAGGTGGCCTTTTATAGTGCGTTAGTATTTGTTCTTCCCATGCTTGCTAATATTTTTATGGGCCCTATATGGGGCATATTAGCAAATCGTATTGGTTATAAAACAATGTTAATGCGGGCTGCTTTGACGCTTGTTATTACGCAAGGGTTAATGATGTTTTCTAATAGTATTATAGCTATATTAATTATTCGATGTATTCAGGGCGGTTTTGCTGGTTTTATTGCGGCCATGCAAATGTATGTTCTATCACTCAATATAGCCAATAATAAAACGCAACAGCTAGGACATTTACAATTTAGTAAAGCGCTAGCAACAAGCATGGCAGGCCTTATCGGTGGTAGCTTATTAAGTCTGCTTAATTTTAAAGGCTTATTTTTTATAGCTATGGCTTTATGTTTGACTGCTACACTTATAATTTATAAAAAATTACCAACTAGCGAAAGTACTATTATTCCTTTTCAGCAAAAAAAACAATTTCGTTCATTGCATTCTTTTTTCCGCCTCATGAATTTAGGTTTACTAATTATACTTACTCAAACTGTTAAATTTCTTCCTGAACCAATTTTCATCTTAACTCTTAGTACTTCTATTACCCATAATACGATTACCTTAGGCTTGCTATATTCTATGCCTGCTATTGGCCTTTTTTTAAGTTCAAACTATTGTAGTAAACAATTTGATCAATGCCGTAAGATGCCTAAAAAAATTAAAACTTATCTAATATTTTATAGCTCTTTAGGCATTCTAATTATGCTAGGACATGCCTTTTTTACCGAGCATACTCTTTTAATGATGTTCATTCGCCTTCTTTGGGGAATTGTTCTTGCAGCTCTTTTGCCTGCCCTATTCTGTTTAATGAGTGATAAATTTCAACATCAAGGCCTTGCTATAGGGTGGGCAAATACGTTTGCCAAGATAGGCAATTTAATTGGTATTAGCTTAGGGGGGGTTTTAGGTAGTTATATTACTATGACTTACTTATTTATCTTACTGGCTGGTATTTATGGGGCAATAGCGTTTATTAGTCTATGTTTTAATACTAAATCTATAGCAACTACTTATATAAACCAACAAGCTTTACCAGTAACTTAGTTATGAAGACTTAGCTAGTAAATTTAGGGGATACATGAATAAACGATCTTATATCATCATTTTATTAGCCTGGACTTTAGGTAACTATAGTATCCTATTAATTATGCCAGCCCTGCCTAAAATCGCAGCAGATTTTCATATCAGCACTCGACTTGCTCAACTTACGATTAGTATATTTTTACTAGGTAAAGCAATAAGTATTATTCCCTGGGGTATTATTTCTGAAAAGTTAGGAAGAAAGCCTGTTTTTATTTTAGGGCTATTAATATTTTCCCTAGCAAGTCTGTTTACAGCTTTATGCAGTAATATTTATATACTGTTAATTGGCCGATTTCTGCAAGGTGTTGGTGTTGGTGCAACAGTTCTTATGGGACGAGCCATGGTGAATGATACCCAAAATGAGCAGCAAGCTATCAAAAAATTTGCTTTTTTCTTCTCCTTAAGTGGCATATTTATTTGTTTTATACCGCTCATAGGTAGTTATATTACTACTTATTATAATTGGCCAATTGCATTTGTCATTATGGCCATTTACAGTGCCATATTATTTATTTACTGTCCTGGAATAAGTGAAACTAGGCCGAAAAATTTAGCCAACATTACTGTATTAGATAGTATGTTGCTAGTTTTCAAAAATAGACTTTTTGTAAGTTATCTTCTAATTTCTGCTTTAATGATGGCAGGAGAATCTGCCTTTAATACATGTGCATCCTTTATTTTAATTAAACATGCACATTATAGCATTACAACCTTTAGTAATATAAAAACAATGATGTCTATTTTATATGTTATAGGCACTTTAGCATGTGGTTTTCTAATAAAATATTGGCGTAGTGATTTTTTAGTTAGCATCGGTATTCGTCTCTTTATCGGCACCGCCTGCCTAATGTGGTTTTTTTACTTTTTTAATTATACAGTCGAAATAACTTTTGTTTTGCCCATGATGATTTATTATTTTGGCACAGGATTTATTGTGGCCTCAGCAACAGCAGCAGCCGTTCGGCCTTTTCCCAAGCATATGGCTATTGCTTTAGCTTTCTCTTTATTTTGTCAATTTAATATCTCTGCCTTATTTAGTTTATTAAGCAGTTTAATTGCTATTGAAAGCGTGAAACCCTTTATGATTTTAATTTCATCTATTAGCATTTTAGCTCTATTAACTTGGTATCAACGTCCTGCTCCTTTAAAAGCAGTATTAATCAGCTAAAGAAAAGTTCATCTAATTTAAGCTAAATGCTAACATTTTCATTTAGTTGCAGATAAGGCGAAAGAGTGTACAAACAAGTACATGATTGAGCCAAGCAAGTCTCTAACAAAGTATCAAACTCAGTAAGAGAAGCTATATATTAATTCAATCAGGTGACAGCCTTAACAGTATTGTATACACTTAAATGGTTTCTACCGAGTATTGTTAATACATACGTTAGATAAAGCATTTTAGCTCACTTTCTATGACTTACAAAAATGTAAATTATAAAAGTGAAATTTTAAATAAATGTATTCAGACACATGATGCTAAAATATATACCCAATGCACTTACTATTTTTCGCTTAATACTAATAGCACCTTTCCTACTTTTTTTATATTATCGTTATTACGCGGCTGCATTTTATGTATATATAATAGCTGGTCTTACTGATAACTTAGATGGTTGGTTAGCTAGGCATTATAATTGGCAAAGCCTTTGGGGCTCTTTTTTAGACCCTTTAGCAGATAAGTTATTAATTGCTAGTAGTTTTATATCTCTTGCCTTAATTGGTTCTTTACCTTGGTGGTTAGTTATTTTAGTTTTTCTGCGCGATTTAACAATTTCAATAGGTGTTATAGCCTGGCATTTATTTGTCCCTACAAAAATTTATTTTCAACCTACACTTCTAAGTAAATTTAATACCCTCCTACAACTTATTTTAGTAACCTTATGTTTATTTGAATTAGCCTTTGTTAAATTTATACCTACACAAGTTTTTAATAGTTTAATTCTATTAACTGCAGTAACAACTGCCATAACTTATTTTGATTATGTTTGGACATGGGGCAGAAAAGCATACTTAATATGCAAATAAACTCTCAATTGGCATTAACTATTCAGTTAAATCATCAAGCGACCCTTAATAACTTTTGCTGGGGTAATAATTTATTCTTACAGCAGCAGATTGCTTATCTTGTAGCTGGCCACAGTGAGCGTTTCCTTTATCTTTGGGGAGATAATGGTTGTGGAAAATCTCATCTTCTACAAGCATGCTGCCATGCTATAGCACAAGAATCTGCCTATTTACCTTTAAACTTACTTAAAGAATGGGGTCCTGTTAGTATTGAAGGAATGGATGAACAAAGACTCATTGCTATCGATGACATAGACACTATTGTAGCTGATAAACTTTGGGAAGAGGCGCTCTTTCATTTATATAACCGCGTACGCGAAAATGAGCAAACAATTCTCTTGATAGCGGGTAAAAAATCACCTGCACACTTAGGATTACAATTGCCTGACTTACGTTCTCGGCTAGGTTGGGGACTTGTTATTCAGATACAAGAATTACCTGATGAATTAAAAATCACTACTTTACAACAACATGCAGAGCAACGAGGTATCTATTTATCTAATAATGTCGCTCTGTTTTTAATAAACCGCTGTACGCGTAATATGCATTCTCTTTATAAAATCCTTGATCAGCTTGATGAAGCTTCACTTGCTGCCCAAAGAAAGATTACTGTACCCTTTATTAAATCGGTTCTAAATCTTTAATTACTAGGCTCAGTTGCAAAAAAACTAGATTCACTGTCACTGTTTAAATGGGCTAAATGGCTTGTTCTATGTTTAATAAATGAACCTGCAGTAGGCGTAGCAAATAATGAAAAACGTGTCGCCCCAGCAGAAAATAGTGCTGATTGCTTTGTATTAGATTCTAAATAAAAGTCACCTTGAGTTAATGGCTCTGACAAAAGCAAGCTGCTTGTCGGGGCGGAATCTAAAGTTTTTGGGTAAATAGAGCTTAACTCAAAACTTTCAGTTAAATCATAATCTTCTTTTTCTTCTCTATATTCAGCAAACTCTCTTTGTTTTTGGATTTCAGCAAAATTTTTCTCCAATTCAACATAACGAACTTCTAAATCTTTAAGTGATTGCTGAGTTTCTTGGATTTTTCCTAGCTCTTCTTTTCTCTCTAACAACATTTCTTCAACATTTTTTAATTTTGCTTTATCTTTTTTAACCTCATCAGGATCACAAAGTTCTTCTATCTTCTCTTTATCTAATCCTAACCATTTACCAATTAAATTTTCTACACCTGGACGCTGCACAAACCAGTAAAGAGCAAAAGCCGATAAACCAACAAAGATACTTGCTACAAGAATAGGCCAAAAAGTAGAAGCAACAGCTGTTGTAATGAGCCCAGCAATTGCTAAAGCTACAGTTTGGCCAGCAAAGAACCCACCACTAAAAAATATAATTCCTGTAATAATAGAAGCGGTTACTTTTGCAGCTTGAAGGGCAGGCCTTTTTAAAGCCATGGTAAGTGCATTTCGTTCTGTATCTAGTTCATTATATAATTGTATTAATAGCCGAATAAGTTGAATATCTGAATCAATATCATCTAAAGTTTTTCTATGAAGAATATTATTGCGTAGATTAGCACTGATAGATTTAATATATTGTACTTTTTTAAGATAATTATCTATTAACTTAGGCGCACTTTTAAGATTAACACCCAGATTTTTTGAAACTTCTAAAAGATCAAAGGCATAAAAGACAGCAATAGAAAGCAAAGAAAAAACGAGTCCAATTCCAAAAATTGCGATTGAAGGTAAAGATGTTGCGCCTAATACGGCGCTAACACCATCAAAACCTTCACAACCGCAAAAAATCGTACCAGCGATAGCTAAGAAAATAAATTTCGCTTTCGCGGTCCAAGGCGTCTTTTTATTATTTTTCTCTTCCTTTGTATTGTTCAACCCTTTATTTAAATCTTCAAGAATTGCTATATAAAGTGATTCTAATAAAAGTCGTTGCTTAGCGTCTACTCTTTGTTTTTGCTTAAGCCATTGAAATAATTCTTGAGTCTCTGTGCAATTACCTTTAAAGGAGGGAAAATTAATGGTTAAAGGTAATTTACTTAGATACTCGAGGGTATTATCACTTAATACAGTGATATCTTTCATCACATGCTCCTAACTAAGTTTTTTTCTTAGTGAAGTGTTCTGACTAGGGCGTATTTTAGTGATTTTTCCTTAACTAAACATTAAGCGCTTGCTTTTTTTTGATCACTTAAAAATCTTTTTGATTTTAATTAAACCAAATAAAACTTTTTTTACACTTATGTAATAAAGTTTACAAATTTTTGTTAATTGAATTTATTTAAACAGCAAGCTAATAATATTTTTGCTAAATAAGCAAATTAACCACAATAATTATCACCGTCCCATTTATTGTGGTTAATAGACATTTAGATAACTTTTTTAAAGAGCAGCAGACAAGGTTAAAGCAGGCGCCTCTTTAATAAAATGGGTCAATTTAGATGAGATTAACCACATAAAAAAGCCAATAGCTAACGTAGCTAAGCCTATGTAAGCAAAAACATCCGTGTAAACAGATAAAGATTCAATCCCAGGTTTAATATGTTCTGGTAAAGCAGTCATTGATGCCACTGTTGCACCAACAAAACCTGCTATGGATGATGTTAAAAACCACATTCCCATAACAAAACCTGCAATGTGGGTGGGAACTAATTCAGCAACCATAGCCACACCTAAAGCTGACACTAATAATTCACCCGTACTTTGGAAAAAATAACTGCCAATTAACCACCAAGAAGAAACCATGCCTGCTCCATCATGCATAAAACGAGCAAAATACAGTAAGCTAAAACTTAATCCACAACATATCATTCCCGCTGCAAATTTATAAGGTATAGAAAATGCAATACCATGTTTATTAAGTTTATTGTAGATAAAGGCTAAAATGGGACTCATTACTATAATCCAGATTGGATTTAGAGCTTGGAAACTTTGCGGATCTAATGTAATACCTAATAAAGTAGGCGTTACATTATTAACAGCAAATAAATTTAATGAAGTAGGCATCTGTTGATACAGGGTAAAGAAAACGACCGCTTCGATCATTAAAACTAAAGCAACAAGCATACGCATAACAGATTGCCGCTCTTCCCGATACATGTAGAAAAAATAGACAGCTGTAACAGCAATTGTAACAAGCCAAACTAATTGTTTGGCGAGCATAACATGTTGAAGTAGATAAGCGGAAAAGTAAGTTGTAGCAACAATACTTACTACAATTAAAATGCTATGCCAAAGGCTAATACTTTTTAGATCAGCAGGAGTATTGATATTTTTGACATGCTGACGCTGAAAAGCATAATTGACTATGCCTAAAACTAGACCAATAAAACTAAGGAAGTAAGCGTACGAGTAGCCTAGTTGAGTAGCAATAGCAGGTCCCATAAATAAAGCAAATGTAGAACCTAAATTAATGGCCATGTAATACAAAGTAAAACCGCTATGTAGTCTAGGATCATTTTCTTCATAACATTTAGCAAGAAGACTAGAAGGATTGGCTTTAAATAAACCATTACCTACACAGATAAGACCCAGTGCTAAAAATACATGTTGGGTATCGGTGATAGCAAGTGATAAATACCCTAGGGCAAGAACAATTAAACCTAAAACAATGGTACGTTTTGTACCTAAAATTTTATCACCTAAATAACCACCAAAAGCGATCATCCCATACACAAGAGCAGAAAAAGCGCCAAAGGTATAATAAGCTTGTACCTCATTAAAACCTAATGCTCGAATAAAATATAAGGTAAGAATGCCCTGTACTGTGTAAAAACCAAAACGTTCCCAAACTTCAAGCATAAAAATCATGCTAAAAGCGCGCGGTTGATTATTAAAAAGTCGCATTTCGTCCCTTTGCTTTGTCTTAGCTTTAAAGCTAACCTATATTACTTTGTAAAAGATTGCAACCTGTAAGGGATTAGGAAAGGTGTACATTATCAGGCCTACCCTCGCCTTCTCCCTCATCATCCTCTGCTTCATTTTCTATTTTTAAAGGGATTGACGTTTGGGGGTTACTTTGAATAGCTATTTTACTAAGGATGGGAGAACTTAAAGTAGAGTCATCAACAGTATCTTCATTTAAAGAACTATTATGATGTGTAGTCCCTGGCATAATACCAAGTGCTAATTCCATAATAGCTTCAGATTTATGGCTAACCTGTGACGACATCTCTACAGGCTTGTTTACATCTGTTTCAGAATTTTCTTTTAACACTATATTATTACTTCTATCTAGGTGCAATTGGTTATTTAATTCCACTAATTCAAAATACTCCTGATACGCTTTAAAATCATCTTCATTAAGATCATCTTTAGCTATTTTTGTTTCAGAAACTTCTTTGGCATTAAACCCAATCTTCTTAGCTAAGAAAGGTATCGCTACTCGACCAATCAGATAAAGGATGCCTACTGCAGCGCAAGCTGCAGCTATAGCAAAACCTACCGGGGGAAAAGCAATGGCAATAGCAACGCCTATCAATATACCAGCTGATAAAAAGACAGCCGCTGTTTTGTCTAAAATAGCTAAATTGTCACGCTTAGCTAATTTATAAGTACAAGCTTCTTTTTTGTCATATAGAGTTTGTAGAGATTTACAGCGATTATCATACTCTTCTTTTATTAGGACATACGCTTTTAATAAAACGGTTCTTTCATACTCATTTGCTTGCTTTAACTGTGTTTTAAGTGATTGTGCTTCTAATTGTAATTTATTTAAATCTTGTGTTTCTTCATGAATCTGTTTAGCAATATTTTTTAAGTCTTTTTTAAGCTGATAACGCTGATATAAAAGTCGGCCTAAAGTAAAAATAGAGTTTCCTAGAATAAAGCCTGCAATAATAACACCTACTATTGGTACTGCACCGGGTATAGCTATCATTAAAGCAGCTAATGCTACCATTGCTCCAGCATAGGCCCATTTTCCTACTTTTGATAAGGTAAGAGGAACTTTTTTCCCAAGCAGTGCCGCTGCCAAAAAAATTGCTGGTATCCTAATAAAATCAATAATCGCTAGACCTAACCTTAAACCATGAAAAGAAGTTTGAGCAACGTTAGCTCCTGCTGCCAAACTTTCTTTTAATTGCATCAAAGCACTAAAATTCTCCCCTGTATCATTAATGCGATCGAATACTTCACTTAAACCAGGTATTAACTTAAATAAATCTAATATTTTAGACTTTCTAGAAACAGGGCGAGGCTTAAAATTGATAGCCCCAGTCATTGTCTCTAATTCAGCCAGTGCTTTATCGTATTCAGGCTGCAAATTAGTGTGATACATTTCTTCAGTGGGCATTATATTAACTCACATTTATCTCATTTAACGACTTAAAACTAACCTACGAGTGGGCTACAATAAGCCGCTTATATTACAAATATTAATCTTATAGTTTATTATACAACCATATGGTGTATTTTGTAGCATGATTTTGCAGTTTTAGCCTTTTAATATCTAATAAAGTTGGTACCTAAATTAAACTAATTCACACTTGATACTTAGGGGGGAAGAGCGCTATATTGTTATTTTTAATGAAAAAAATAATTAATGACGAAAAAGGCACTTTACTTAGCAGGTGGTGGCGCTCGAGGTGCTTATCAAGCTGGCGTTCTCAAAGCGATTAGCACCATCCTTAATGTGAAGAAAATTCCTTTTGATATGGTTAGTGGCGTTAGCGTTGGTTGTATAAATGCAGCCATTTTAGCTGAAAACGCGCCTGATTTTCCTGCAGCCACCGAAAAACTTGAAATGCTCTGGTGTGATATTTATTGCCAGCAGATTTTTAATGCCAGTAATTATGAGGTTAGTAAATCGGTTTTAAGAAATTTAATCCCTATGCTTATAAGACGTAGCCAATCGGGTTATTTACTCGATACCTCACCGCTGCGTAATTTTATTAACGAAAATATTAACTTTAACCAATTAAATGACAATATTAAAAATAATTATTTAACGACGATGGAAGTACTTAGCCATTGTTACGAAACCCAACAAACTATTTCTTTTTATCAACATGCCAATCCTGAGTTCGAAGATTGGAATTATCCAAGACATTTAAGTCTTCGCACTGAGTTGCAGATGGAACATATTGTAGCTTCAAGCGCCCTACCTCTGTTTTTCCCAGCAGCAAAAATTGATGGCTCACATTACGGCGATGGTAGTATGGGGTTAGTAGCGCCTTTACGTGGTGCTATCCGCTTTAAAGTGGATAAAATTTTAATTTTAGGTACTCGGCAATTACCTACTTCTTTTTTCTATGAAGGCACTCAAAATGGCAATATTGGTTTTGCCCGGATTTTAGGTGGCATGTTAAATAGTTTATTTATGGATAATTTAGACCGTGATATTGAAATGGTAAATCGCATGAATGAAATTGCGCGCCTATTGTCTTTATGGAAAAAACGTCGCTCCCCCTGGCGCCCTGTGCAAACAATCCATTTAAGACCTAGTGCGCCGATAGCACCAATTGCCCAAGCCCACTATAAAAATATGCCAGGCTTACTCCGATTTCTCCTCAATTTATTAGGAGCCAAAAGTCACTCAGGAGATTTACTAAGTTTTTTATTATTCGAAAAAGAATTTACTCGGGAATTATTTCAATTGGGTTTTGATGATACCCTATTAGCTCGGGATGTTGTGCTTGAATTTTTCGAATCTAAATAACCCCTATAAGCTACTATTTACTCAATATAAGTTAGTATAATTTAATAATTACTAAGTGCCTGATATAAATTAATGAGTTATTACCAGCCACAATATATTATTTTTACATTTCTTTTTAATTTTTTTGGTGTAACGTAGTTAGCGGGCCAAAGTCAAAATCCTTATCTTTTTTCAAGGTATCATCTAACATTCTATTAAATTTTTCGATAAGGTCACTGTGTTGGAAAATACGGCCGGTCTGTTCAGAGAAAAATGGTAAGTATCGCCTGCGGAATTGATCCTTTACAAATGAAAACTGTTCAGGATTACTTAATCCTTGATATTTTTCCATTTTCCATCTTAATTCTTGCGCTGCAATTTCAAATGCTTTTGACTCAAAAGCCTGCATAATATTCACCCATGTCGTGGTAGCCCCATATTGACCAAATGTTTGCATTAAGCTCCCACGTTCTGACTTTAAAAACTTTTCATTGTTTTTTATACTATGAAATACTCGCTGTAGAGAATTGTAATCATCTACATTATTAATGTATTTAAGGATATTATCCTTAAATTTTTCTTTATCATGTGGAAGATATAACTCTTTATATTGAATCCTGTCGGTATATTTTGCGTTAAACGCTACTATCTCATCTAAAGTATGAATTCTTATTAATTTTTTTAACAATTTATTTTGTTCAGCAGCCTCAAGAGTATCTAATTTTTTTAGACTAACTTTCAATAAATCTAATTGTAGACTTATAAAGTCTTTTACCTCACTTGGGCTTAAGCATTGTTGCAAAGCTTGACTATCTATAGCATTACCTAATTCATAAGCGCTAAAAGGGTCATTATTGTCTTTCAATATAGCAAGAATTTCTTTCTTCAGAGATTCAACATCATTAGGAGTGGAAATAGTTTTTCTAAAACAAATCTTAACTTGTTCGCCTATTTTCCTGGTAGTAGCTATTAAGTCTGTAGTAGCTGGAGACAGTTGGAATTTTTGAATTTGATACTTTTGGTCTAAGTTGAGAATACTAAGTAAGATACTGTCAATGAACTCTGAGGATTTATTATTAGTCATTTCCTCAAATATTCTCTCTAAACCTTTTCTGATTTCTTCTGGTTCTAAGTTGTCTATTTGGGTTTGAGCTTTAAAATTTTTACGTTTATTATCGTAATCAGGTGGTGTTTGCACTTTATCTCTAGGAACGCCCCAAACTTCTAGCAAACTAATTGCTGCTGCATAAAGATCTATTTTTTCAGGATTGTTTTTAGCTATTTTTTGTGGACTTTCATATTGACGTGTTTTTGCAGCAATACCAGTATTTTTAGCTTCTGCCGTATCAAGATCAATAAGCTTTAAAGACCTTATAGTATTAGTTTGAAAATCTATATCAATCATAATATTTGGTGGTTTAATATCAGTGTGGATAATACCCCGATCATGCAACTCTTTAATGGCTTCTAACAATTTCCTAGAAATAGCAAAACGTAGTTCCGGCGTAAGTTTTTTTGATTCGGTTAGAATATCTGCTAAAGTTCTTCCAGCCACTTGATGCATAATATTATTATAAAAATACTCTTTATCTTGTGAAGAGAGCTCATAGACAACACTACCCTTAGTATGTAGTGGGTTATATATTTTGATTACTTCAGCAATGCTTTTATATTTTTTAATAGCAGTCTCTTTTCTAACCTCTTCTTCCGTTTCCCAACACCTGAAAACAACTACTTCTTCTGGGCGGTGGACCTTAACTACCCGAGGATGTTGAGGATCACTTTTAAAAGTGGCCATTTCTTTTGCATCAATAGTGACCGTTTCTGCAAAATAAACCTTTGCTTCGCCACCACTACCTATTTCCTTAATTAAGACCCGACTGGTTTTTTCATTTTCTTTATAGATTGGATATTTCAACTTTACCCGATATGCAATGCCATTAACTGTTACAGCATAGACATTGGATGTGGAAAAATATCTTCCTAACTCTGCTTCACTTAATAGCTTGCCAAGCACGGCTGAATGCTCACTGGTTAGCTTGGTTGGATCGATACTTACTTTAACCATAAAATATATAATATTTATTAAATATGATTAATTATATATCTTTTTGAATTAATTTTAATAGATAAAAACCTTTAATTATGGGTATCTAGAAATAAAGCGTTTATTTATTTAAATTAATTAGTAGGAATTGTTTTTTAATGCTCCTAATACTGATGTAGTCTCAGGTTTAAAGTCATGCCATATATAAAACGCTTCTGCTGCTTGCTCAACTAACATCCCTAAACCATCATACGCTTTGCAGCTATTCTCTTTAGCGAAATTAATAAATGGTGTATCTTTTTCCCGGTTATAAGCTAAATCATAGCAAAAAGGTTTATTAGCTAGCATATTTACGGGTAGTAAAGTAAATGGGCTATCACTTAAGCTTGCTGACGTTGCATTAATAATTACATTGAACGCGCCCGACAATTCGCTAAACTCTGCTAACGTTATAGAAGGAAAATCATTAGCAACAGCTACAAGCTTCTCTTTTGTACGATTTACAATAGTTAAACGTTTAACTGAAGCCTCTAATAAAGGCCCAATTATACCTCGCGCTGCACCACCTGCACCTAAAAGAAGAATATCTTTATCAGCTATATCAATATAATGCTCTAAATCTTTTATAAGACCTACACCATCTGTATTATCAGCCCATAGCTGATTTCCTTGCATCCACAATGTGTTAGCTGCTTTTGCTTTTAAACAACGGGCAGTCACCTGATTGGCCATCTTAAAAGCACGTTCTTTGAAAGGCAGCGTAATATTTAACCCTGTGCCGCCTGATTGAAAAAAATCTATAACTTGCTCTTCAAAATTTGTATCATTGCCTAGAATTTTGTCATAAATTATTTCTGTTCCTGCTTGTTTAGCGAAATTTTGGTGAATTATAGGAGATAAGCTATGCGCAATGGGATTGCCTACAACAGCACAACGACTAATCATATTTTATGCCTTCATTTAATCTTACTAATTTTAATACTGAATGTAACTTCTAGTTGGGCAAACGTTAATACATCCCCGCTGATTAATATTTATTTAAAGCTATCACCTAGCAATGATGTACAAAAATATAGCAGTAAGTTTAAAAACATGCTCGCCCAAGATAAAGATTTAGCAGATTATAATTTAAAACCTATTTTTGACAATCATCCTTTACATATTACGCTTTATTTAACTCAATATCCTCTTAAAAATACAAAACTCCTTATCAGCTATGTTAAGAAATTAAGCCAGCAATTTCATGCTTTTACTATTAAAGCACAATACTTAACAGCAGCACCTAGCGGCTATGTCATGCTGAAAATTAAACCACAACTATACTTACAGCACGTAAGTGATAGCGTTGTTCGTTCAGTACATCACTTAAGGGATCCTTTAGCAAATATTCCTAGTTGGGCAGCCCATAATCCACAAAAATTAAATAGTTTTAAGCAGTATGGGAGTCCGAATGTTTTCACTAATTATGCACCTCATCTTACCTTTTTAGCGCCTAAAGAAATTTATTCAGTGCAGAAAAAAAATCAGTTAATCCAGGGTCTAGCAAACGCTATAGAGCAATTTAATCAAAAGCATCCTACTACTATAAAAGCTACAGTTAGTGCTGTTGCTATTGGCATTACAGATGAACAAGGACAAATCATCCAGGAGTTGGCTACTTTTGCGCTTAAATAAGCTATTTTAGATTCCGCCATTGTTTAAAAGGCAAAGCTTTTAAACAATGGCCTCATTAATCCTTATACCTGTAAGCTTTTTGCAACAATTTCGCTTAAATCACGTGATAAAGGATGAGTTTCTAAGCGTTTTAATTGCTCAAACATGAGCGATTGCCTTTTTTCATCATAACGGCGCCAACGAGTAAAAGGGGTCGCTAGGCGCGCTGTAACTTGGGGATTTATAGCATCAAGCTTAATTAACATATCTGCTAGAAATTCATAACCGCTACCGTCTAAAGCATGAAAATGCCGTGGATTAGCCTGGACAAAAGCACCTATCACCGCTCTTACTTTGTTTGGATTGGTAAAAGAGAAAGCCGGATGACCTAATAATTCTTTCACTTTATTTAATGTATGAGGTAATTCACTTGTTGCTTGCACAGCAAACCACTTATCTAATACTAATTCATCGTGGGCCCACTGCGTATAGAATTCATCTATTACTTTTTCTTTTACTTTAGCAACAGAACAGTTATTTAATAAGGCAAAACTTGTTATTTGATCAGACATCGTACGTGATTCAGTAAATTGATTTTGACATGCATTTAATGTGGCTTCTTCATTCGCTTTCATCATAAACCATAAACAAGAATTACGCAGTTTTCTTTGCCCATAAGCCTTAGCATTCATTTCATGTTCTTCACGCGACCATAGTAAGTCATACATCGCTTGCGCTTGCTTATAAAGTGCTTTTCCTAATTCCGCCCGATAAAAATCCCGAGCTGATTCAATAACATCGACATCAGTCGCTTCAACAAAAGTAGCTACTTCTTCAAACTCAGGTGGCATTATTAACTCAGCACGTAAGGCTAAATCTAAAGATTCATCTTGCAAGACATGTGCAAAAGCCGCAGTTAAATTAGGTGGAATTTTCCACTCACTTCTTGCTGTTTTGCAAAAATTCGCAAGACAAGAAAGTGCTAAACATTGTGCAGCATCCCATTTAGCAAAACCATCCGTTTCGAAGCGCAATAAAGCTAATAAATCATCCTGACTGAGCTCTCTTTGTATTTTAACTGGGGCTGAAAATTCTCGTAATAAAGAAATCACCGGCCTTGAGGTAATATTCTTGAAAGTAAAAGTTTGTTGTCGCTCACGTAATTCTAATAAATCTTGCTCTAACGAAAATAATTTTCCATTTTGAGCAAATAATGCTATTCGGATAGGAATATGAAAAGGTTGTTTTTCCAGGCATTCTGCCGTTGGCGGACAGCTTTGAGTCAACGTTAAAGTTAATGTATCATCTTTATAGTCGCTTGTTACTGCAACCGTAGGCGTACCAGCTTGACTATACCAACGTTTAAATTGGGTAAAATCAACATTGTTAGCGTCTTCCATTGCAGCCACAAAATCATCAATAGTTACGGCTTGACCATCATGGCGATTAAAATACAAATCCATACCACGACGAAACCCCTCTTTACCTAATAAAGTATACTGCATACGAATTACTTCAGACCCTTTATTATAGACAGTCGATGTATAAAAATTATTAATTTCTTGATAAGCTTCAGGCCTAACTGGGTGTGCCATTGCACCAGCATCTTCGGGAAATTGAGTTGTTTTTAATACTTTTACATCTAAAATACGATTAACATCACGTGAATTCATGTCACGTGAAAATTCTTGATCGCGAAATACCGTTAGACCTTCTTTTAAACTTA
The DNA here is from genome assembly GCF_900461525.1 of Legionella busanensis. Classification (NCBI taxonomy): domain Bacteria; kingdom Pseudomonadati; phylum Pseudomonadota; class Gammaproteobacteria; order Legionellales; family Legionellaceae; genus Legionella; species Legionella busanensis. The sequence goes on from NZ_UGOD01000001.1 coordinate 3,248,567, forward strand.
ATTGAAACCAATCGCGACATGTTACTCGGTTTCCGGTCCAATTATGAAAGTATTCATGAGCAACTACCCCTTCCACATCAGCAAAATCTTGATCGGTTGCTGTGTCAGATCTAGCTAAAATATATTTAGAATTAAAAATATTTAGACCCTTGTTCTCCATAGCCCCCATATTAAAATCACTAACCGCAACAATCATAAAGATTGATAAGTCATATTCTCGTCCATAAACTTCTTCATCCCACCGCATACATTTATGTAAAGAAGCCATGGCATGCGCACATTTATCTTCATTTCCAAGCTCAACATAAATTCTTAAATCAACTTTTTTACCTGAGCAAGTTGTAAACTCATCAGATACGCAAGCTAAGTTACCTGCAACTAAGGCAAATAAATAAGAAGGCTTTTTAAATGGATCTTGCCAAATGACCCAGTGCCGCCCATTTTCTGCATCGCCTGCTTCAATTAAATTACCATTGGAAAGCAAAATTGGATATTTTTCCTTATCAGCGGTAATACGAGTAGTAAAAGTTGAAAGGACATCGGGACGATCAGGATAAAACGTTATTCGGCGAAAGCCTTCTGCTTCACATTGAGTACAAAATAATTGATTTGAGCGGTAAAGCCCTGAAAGTTTTGAATTTTTTTGCGGGTAAATACGGGTTACAATCGTCAAGGTAAACTGCTCTGGACAATCATTAAGCAGCAAATCATCATTTTTATGACTATAATCTTTGTCTGTAAGAGGCTCATTATTTAAAGCGATACTTATTAATTCTAATTCATCACCATATAAATGTAATAAACCAGGATGCACTCGCTTAAGCGACATTTTATTTTCGACTAACACATAATCATCATACAGCTCAAAATTTAGATAGATATTTTCTACTAGAAAGTTTGGTGGCATATAGTCCTTCAAAAAAATAGTTGTGTCTGGCATGATGAATACTCCGGTGACAAAAAATAAAATTGGGCGCTAATAAATAATGAATTGATTCTTCGTAATTTTTTAAACTTTTTAGCTAATTAGTTCTATACTAAATTATAACCAGTTTAACAAATTTACCACTGAATTAATAAAAGAAGAATTAGCGTTTTCCTCCTCCCAGGAAACGTCATAGAGGATAGCAAAATGAATACGCATGATTTTCTAACCAGCTACACCAAACGCTTTGTTGACAACAAGGAAGAAGAGTTAAGCTTAGGCGAATATTTAGAGCTATGTCGTCAAGATCCTTCTGCCTATGCTAATCCTGCAGAGCGACTATTAATGGCTATTGGCGAACCTGAGGTAATTGATACTCGCCATGATCCTGTTTTATCTCGTATTTTTTCTAATAAAGTAATTCATCGATACCCAGTTTTCAGAGAGTTTTTTGGCATGGAAGAGCCTATTGAGCAAATCGTAGGCTTTCTTAAGCATGCTGCGCAAGGATTAGAAGAAACTAAGCAAGTGCTTTATCTCCTAGGCCCTGTCGGCGGAGGAAAATCTTCCTTAGCTGAAAAATTAAAAGATTTAATGCAGAAAGTACCTTTCTACGCTATTAAGGGCTCACCTGTTTTTGATACCCCTTTATCCTTATTTAATCCGGAGGAAGATGCTGAGCTTTTAGAAGAACGTTTTGGTATTCCAAGACGTTATCTACGTTATGTTATGTCCCCATGGGCTGTAAAACGCTTACATGAATATAATGGTGATATTAATCAGTTTAAAGTTATAAAAATTAAACCTTCACGATTAAAACAAATTGCAATTGCTAAAACTGAACCGGGGGATGATAACAATCAGGATATTTCAGCTTTGGTAGGTAAAGTCGATATCCGCAAGCTTGAAGAATTCTCGCAAGACGATCCGGATGCTTATAGTTACTCAGGCGGATTATGCCGTGCTAACCGTGGTTTACTCGAATTTGTGGAAATGTTTAAAGCACCTATTAAAGTATTACATCCACTATTAACTGCCACTCAGGAAGGTAACTACAATGCCACTGAAGGGCTATCCGCTATTCCTTTTGAAGGTATTATCCTTGCTCATTCTAATGAATCTGAATGGCAGGCATTCCGTAACAATAAAAATAATGAAGCGTTTATTGATCGGATTAACATTGTTAAAGTTCCTTATTGCTTACGTGTTTCAGAAGAAATAAAAATTTATGAGAAATTAATTGATAACAGCTCATTAATAAATGCCCACTGCTCGCCAGGAACATTAGATATGTTGGCACAATTTTCTGTACTAACACGTCTAAAAGAACCACAAAACTCAAGCATTTATTCTAAAATGCGTGTTTATAATGGTGAAAGCTTAAAAGATACCGACCCTAAAGCAAAATCTTACCAAGAATATCGTGATTTTGCTGGTGTTGATGAAGGGATGAGTGGTATTTCTACCCGCTTTGCTTTCAAGATTTTATCAAAAGTTTTCAATTTTGATCATAGTGAGGTTGCAGCTAACCCAGTGCATTTACTCTATGTACTTGAAAGGCAAATTGAACAAGAGCAGTTTTCACAAGAATTACATGAGAAGTATTTAACTTTTATCAAAGAGTATTTATCACCGAAATACGTTGAATTCATTGGTAAAGAGATTCAAACAGCTTACTTAGAATCGTATTCAGAGTATGGCCAAAATATTTTTGACAGGTATATTACATATGCTGATTTTTGGATTCAAGATCAAGATTACCGAGATCCTGATACGGGCGAAATTTTTGATCGCAGCGCATTAAATTCTGAATTAGAAAAAATTGAAAAGCCAGCTGGGATTTCCAATCCAAAAGACTTTCGTAACGAAGTTGTGAATTTTGTGCTTCGCGCTCGTGCTAATTATCATGGTAAGAATCCAATGTGGAACAGTTATGAAAAACTTCGAACTGTTATTGAGAAAAAAATGTTTACCAATACAGAGGATTTATTACCAGTTATTTCTTTTAATGCCAAAGCTTCTGAAGATGATAAGAAAAAACATGAGGAATTTATAGCCCGGATGGTAGAGAAAGGTTACACTCGCAAGCAGGTACGTCTACTTTGTGAATGGTATTTGCGTGTACGGAAGTCGCAATAATAGTTAAGTAATCGTATGATTACTTAAGTTTACTTGCCTTAAACGAGATCGGGTGAGGAGAAATACTAAGCCATGTCACAATTTATTGATCGTCGAGAAAATGCTGGTAAAAAAAGCACTGTAAATAGACAGCGCTTTTTAAGGCGTTATAAAAATCAGATCAAACGTGCCGTGTCAGACGCTGTAGGCCGTCGTAGTATTACTGAAATTGATCAGGGTGAGCAAATTAGTATTCCTGCACGGGATATTTCTGAGCCGACCTTCAGAAATGGGCATGGGGGTCAGGTCGAGCGCGTGTTGCCAGGCAATGATCAATTTATTGCAGGCGACAGAATAAAACGACCTAATCAAGGTGGACAGGGATCTGGGGGCAGTCAAGCCAGTAAAGATGGCGAAGGCGAAGATGAGTTTGTATTTCAGTTATCAAGAGAAGAATTTTTAGAATTATACTTTGAAGATTTGGAACTGCCTGATTTAATTAAAAAAGATTTAGCTAAAGTTAGAAATTTTAAAGTGGTTCGGGCCGGGGTTACGACCAGTGGTGTACCTACTAATATAAATATTGTACGTTCGATGCGGCAAGCCACTAGTCGGCGTATGGCACTTGCAGCCCCTTACAAAAGAAAGTTACATGCAGCACAAGAAGAATTAAATCGCTTAGAAGCTCAAGCAAATCCTGATCGTTTAGAAGTCTTGCGTCTACAACGAGATATTGAATTTTACAAAAAGAAAATAAAATCCGTTCCTTTTATAGACACAATTGATTTACGTTATAACAATCGAATTCGCATCCCAACACCTACAACACAAGCGGTGATGTTTTGTATTATGGATGTTTCGGGCTCCATGGATGAAGCTAAGAAAGATATTGCTAAGCGTTTTTTTATTCTCTTATATCTTTTTTTGACCAAGAACTATGAAAAGATTGACTTAGTTTTTATTCGCCATCACACGTCAGCTAAAGAAGTCAGTGAAGATGAATTTTTTTATTCACGCGAAACGGGTGGTACTGTTGTTTCTAGTGCATTAGAACTGTTAAGTACGCTTATTGAAGCTCGCTATCCTGCTGCTTCTTGGAATATTTATGTAGCTCAAGCCTCAGACGGTGATAACTGGAATGCAGATTCACCTTACTGCCAAGAGTTATTACAAGAAAAAATCATGCCACTTTTGCAATACTTTGCTTATATAGAAATCATGCCTAGGCATCATCAGAGCCTCTGGGAAGTTTATCAGCAGATTCGAGAAAGATATGCTAATTTTGCAATGGAGAATATTGATACAGTTGCTGATATTTATCCTGTATTTCGTGAGCTGTTTAAGAGGAAAACAGTATGAGAAAGAAAAAAAAGCTTTTATCAACTGGTGCTGATTGGACTTTTGAACTCATTCAAGCTTACGATCGAGAAATTGGCAAGCTTGCTCGTGATTTTAAACTAGAGACTTACCCAAACCAAATTGAAATAATTACGGCTGAGCAAATGATGGATGCTTATGCGTCTGTTGGTATGCCTATTGGATATCACCACTGGTCATTTGGCAAACATTTTGTCGGTGTAGAAAAGAGCTATCAGCGTGGCGAGATGGGTTTGGCCTATGAACTGGTGATTAATTCTAATCCTTGTATTGCGTATTTAATGGAAGAAAATACGATGGCAATGCAGGCTTTAGTTATTGCACACGCTTGTTATGGCCATAATTCTTTTTTTAAAAATAACTATTTATTTAAAATGTGGACCTCAGCTGATGCAATTATCGATTATTTAGTTTTTGCTAGAAATTATATCAGTGAATGTGAGGAACGCTATGGTATTGATGAGGTAGAAAGCATATTAGATGCTTGCCATGCTTTAATGAACTATGGTGTCGATCGCTACAAGCATCCACCTGCATTATCTATTCAAGAAGAGAAAATTCGGCAACAGAATAGAGAAATCTACTTACAATCACAGATTAATGAATTATGGCGAACCATTCCTCAAGGCAAACAAACTCAATCCTCTAAACAAGAGAAGCGATTTCCACCTGAGCCGCAGGAAAATATACTTTATTTTTTAGAAAAAAATGCGCCATTATTACAATCTTGGCAGCGTGAGATTATTCGCATTGTACGTAAAATTGCTCAATATTTTTACCCACAAGGGCAAACTAAAGTCATGAATGAAGGGTGGGCTACCTTTTGGCATTATACGTTAATTAATGCTCTTTATGATGAAGGCCTGATTGCTGACGAATTTATGTTAGAAATTTTACAAAATCATACAAATGTTATCAGACAACCCTCTTTCAGTAGCCCTTATTACAGTGGCATTAACCCTTACACGCTAGGCTATCACATGATGCAAGACATTAAACGCATTTGTGAAAATCCAACTGAAGAAGATAAACGCTGGTTTCCTTATTTAGCTAATACGGATTGGCTAACAGGTCTAGACACAGCGATGCGTAATTTTAAAGATGAAAGTTTCATTGCTCAGTATTTATCGCCTCATCTCATTCGCGAATTAAAGCTTTTTCATATTATTGATGATGATGAGAATACCGATATTATTGTTAATGCTATTCATGATGAGTTGGGTTATCAATCTGTCCGTGAAGCCTTATCTAGGCAATATAATTTAGGTTATTTAGAGCCAGATATTCAAATCTATTCAGTCGATACGGAAGGCGATCGCTCTTTAACATTACATCATACGCAACGTAATAATGTTCCGCTTGCTGCAACTGCTCAAGAAGTTTTAAAACATCTTTATACGCTCTGGAAATTTCCTATTAAATTACAATCTATTGATATAGATGGTAAAGTCACTGCTGAGTATCAATGCCCGCCACCGCCCTTATCTAAAAGTGCTAAAGATAGTAAATAAAATTAGTTATTAAGTTTCGCTTTTCTTAAACAAAGCTGCCCAAATCTGGACCAAACAATATTTTTCTGTAAAATACAATTTTTTTCAAAAAAGAGGATAAAATGCCTGGATTTTTTTCTGCAAAAGCGGCTCAATCGCTGACTGAGTGGTCTAACTTTTATATTGACTGGTCTCGTGTTGGCGAATTATTACGTCAAGGTACACACCGCTATACCCGGCAGGAGCTAATACAACGCGGTATTATTTTAATAAGCATAGGTGCCGGCGGTTATACAGGTTATAATTATAATAACCAAAATTCTAGTCTTATGTCAGGCTTATACAGTATGTCAGGCTGTTTTGTAGGCTTTGTTGTTTCTCATCTAGTTGTAATTGCACCTTTAATCTATAAACGCTATCAACTTAGTCAAGAGTGTGCTGATAAACAAAAAATAATTTTAGATTCTTTACAAGAGTTAAAAAGTCATTCCCCTAATCAAGAAATAGCCAATAACTTAATTGGTTTAATTGCAACACATGTTCAAACCATTATGACTATGAATCTTAGTACTGAAAGTCGTGCAAACGCATCTCTAACTTGGGGTAGACGTCGTAGTTTATTGACTAATTTAGCTACAAAGCTTAACGATGATATCGATATACTTAATAACAATTCTGATTTTATAGAGGAAATGCAGCAATTTTGGTCTAAAGATACTAATGCTTTAGTAGAAGAACTTAAAACCTATTCTCTACGAGAAAATGCTAATATTGAAAATTTTACAGCAACACCAACATTAAGATAAGCTTATAATCTTCTATGCCATATCTCTACTAGGTTAGATTCAATCTAACCTAGCTAAATTCTTATTATATATTAAATCAAATATATCTCTGATAACTAATTGGCACGATTAATGAATACTTTATTAATAATTCTGTCTAATTTTTAGGCTAAAATTTATTAATAAGGGGGATTATGGACTATGAACATTCGTAATTCCAAGATAACTATACATGAGCTTTTTGAATCGCAAGCTAATCTACATCCAGATAATTTAGCTGTTATTTATAATAATGAATCATTAACTTACAAAAAATTTAATGAAAAATGTAACCAATTGGCACACTTTTTACAAAAACAAGGTATAAAAGCAGAAACGCCTGTTGGTTTATGCATGGAACGTTCAATAGAACTTTTAATTGCCATGTTTGCCATTCTAAAAGCGGGGGGCGCTTACATTCCGCTTGATCCCAGCCACCCTGAAGAACGTATAAGTAGTACGCTAAATGATAACCAAGTCCCCTTCTTGCTACTTACAAAAGATTTAAATGAAAAATTTCGCTCTTATCAAGGTCAGACTATTTCCCTTGATTTCAGCGAATTAAATAATTCTCCCTCATTAAATTTAAATACTACAAATCAAATTGAAAATTTAGCTTATATTATTTATACATCAGGCTCTACCGGTAAACCTAAAGGCGTTTTAATTGAGCACCAAAGTGTGGTTAATTTTTGCCTTTGGTTCGGTGATTTTTGTCATTGTCAAGCCAGTCAGCGCATTGATTTTTCATCTAGTCATGCGTTTGATATGGCAATCGCTAATACCCTTGTACCCCTGATGTTAGGTATGACCATTGTTATCTGTGATGATGAGATTAAAAAAAGCCCAACCTCTTACTTAAAATTTATTAAAGTCAATCGTATTAATGTCATTAAGTTAACGCCCAGTTTTTTTCGGGTATTATTGTTTGAAATTCAAAGTAATTTCATTGAACTACCTGATTTAAAGCTTATTGTTTTAGGCGGCGAACTTTTACATACGCTTGAATGCGCCTCTTGGCTTACACATTATCCACATCATAAATTAATTAATGAATATGGTCCGACCGAGGCCACTGTTGGCGTGTCTTTATTTAGGGTAAGTAATGCAGGCCTTCATTCTTTACGCCCAGATGTTCCCATTGGCAAGCCTGGAAATAACATAGAGCTTCATCTTTTAGATAAAGATTTAAATCCTGTTCCAACGGGTGAAGTGGGTGAGCTTTATATTGGAGGTCTTTGCTTAGCACGAGGTTATTTTAATCAGCCACAAATAACGCATGAAAAATTTATTAACAACCCTTTTAAACAAGAATCTAATGCTCGTTTATATAAAACAGGCGATCTATGCCGTCGTTTAACAGATGGTAATTATGAGCTTTTAGGTCGTATCGATCACCAAATTAAGATCCGTGGCTTTAGAGTTGAACTGGGTGAAATAGAACGGTGTATCACAAGTCATCCTGCCATTGGTGAAGCTGTTGTAATTGCCCGCCCCGATCACCTAAATGAGAAGCAGTTAATTGCTTATTTCACTTTAAAGGATAACCAGGTAAATCCTGGTACTCATCAAATTAAACACTATCTTAAAAGATATTTGACCGAATATATGATTCCAGCGGCTTTTATAGCAGTAGAGGCGTTTCCACTCAATGCAAATGGTAAATTAGATAGAGAAGCCTTGCCTATACCTGAATTTCAGCCTAACCGTCGCTATTTAGCCCCAACCAATGAGTTAGAAGAGGCTTTAACTGAAATATGGGCTGAAGAATTTAATTTAAACCCAATTGGCATTCATGATAATTTTTTTGAATTAGGCGGGCATTCCCTTATTGGCGCTCGTATTCTGACCAAGATAAATCAAATGGTAGGAAAAAATTTAACCATCAAAGAGCTATATCAAGCCCCAACTATTGCGGAATTAGCAATCATAATTAACAAGATAAAATCTATTAATCAGAAAAATCATATAAAAAATTCACTTATAACTTCTAATATCATACCTTTAAGCCATTTTCAGTTATTACTATGGCTTTCTAATACCTTTGAACCAAAAGTAAAAAAACTAAATATTATTTCACGGAAACGTTTGCAAGGCGCTTTTAATAAAGAAGCATTCCATAATGCATTAACTATTTTATTAAAAAAACATGAAGTACTTTCTTATTACATCTGTAAATTTAAATCTGGACAATATTTACAACGTAACTTAGTCCTTATACCTGAAGAAATTGACCTACAAGAATATGATGAGAAACACAGTAATCTGGCTTTAACTAATTCAGTTTTTGAACTACTTAATTACCATCTATGGCCAAAAGGCAAACCTTTGCTCAGGGTAAAAATATTCTATTTAAAAAATAACACCACTGAACTTCAAGTATGCTTGCCTCATATGATTTCAGATGGTGCTTCTATAAACGTACTTTGGTCTGAATTATCTAAATATTATCTTGCTTTTAATAAGTTAGAACCTACTAACAATATAGGGAATGCTAAATCCTATCGGCAATATTTAGAAAATGAGCTTATATTAGCTGGGTATTCAGTTAAAGATCATCAGTTTTGGCTAAATTACTTAAAGAATGCTGGCTTTATTAACTTTCCTCCGCAATATATAGTCAAAAATATGGCTAAAGCTCAGATTCCCTATTCCACTTATTTAGAGTTACCTGAGAAAGCTATTAACCATTTAATTCAATTTTGCGCGCATTATCATTTTGGGTTAAATGAAGCGTTGAGCGCTATCTTAGGGAAAGCCTTAACTAAGATTTGTCAAACTAAGAAAGAAACAATTTTTATTAATATTGTTAAATCAGCGCGGGATAATCCTTTATATGATAAAACGATTGGCTGCTTTTTAAAACTTGAGCCAATTAAACTAGCTTTAAATCAAAATTCTTCACTATTTAATTTAGCTCGTCAGGTACAAAAAGCAATTATAAAGACAGCGCCTTATCAACAGTGCCCAGCCTTACTTAAGCTTGCTTGCGTTAATTTTAAAACTGTTTCTCATAATCGCTTAATCCATTTTATAACGAAAATAGTTATGTCTTTGTATGCTAAACTATTTCCTTCTCTTAAATTAAATCCTAATGTGTTAAGTCAAGTAGCAAACCTTACTGCCATGAAAAAACGTCATAAATTTATTATCAACTTAAATGTTTTAGATAATTTTTTTCATAGCCATAAAAACAAAAAAAATCCACCTATTTTTGGCTTAAAAAATAAAAGTATTGAGACTATACAATATGATTTATTAAATATTGATTATTTTTTAGATATTTGTTTTCTAAGTGATTATAACAATAACCCTTATCTAGTTATTTCAGCTAACTTATTGCCTGAATTTCGCGAGCTATTAAGTAAGGAAATAATTCATATTATGCTCAATGAAACATTAGAAAAACCTAGTGTAGTAAAAAATAAAATTATTTAGATCCATTCTATACATAAGTCTAAATACCGTTAAATAGTAAGTGAGAGTTAAATAATTTTGCTAATTTAACGATTTTTTTGTAAGGGTTTGAGCGATAAAAATAATGTTTTCTAAGTTAAATTCAATATGTTTATCATAAAGTTGCCTCTTTATTTCTACCCAACGTGGCTCTGAACGAATAGATTCAAGTAAATCGTGTCCAAGCCAGGTAAGCCGAATTAAATGAAAGCCATGGGGAGAACCACCTGGCGTTTTATGAATTTTTCCTATCAATATCCCTGCTTCTTCAAGTATCTCTAAATGGTAGGAAATTTCGTGATGTGTATCTATCGGAAAGACATCTAAATTCAACAAAGCATTAGGCTCAAGTTCTTCTACTTTTAGTAGGATTGATCGAATCATATCCCAATTACGTTTCATAATTTACTTAACTTCTTTACTTAGCAATACAAATAGTATAATTACTCTATAATTATTTTGCTTAAATTAAAATTTATTTTTTAATTTTATCTTATAAAGCGGATATAAAATTTGAAATTTACTTATTCAATTAAATGGCTATTCATTTTAATAAACATTTACTAGTTACTAAAGAGGGCATATGCCCTCTTTAAAATTAGTTATTATAATTGTGTCACATATAGCTCAGCTTTACATGTTAGGAGCATCTCCCTGCCCCACTTCCTCTACTACAGCAGCTTGATTAGCTTTAGAAGCCTCACCTCTTTGCTTGGAGCCAAACAAGCTATCTCTAGATATAATTGAAGAGTTATCATCTTCCTCTTTAGAATCTTCTTTTACTAAGCCTGGATCTGCTTGAGACGCTTCATCTCCTTGGTTTAAAGGCGATTTAACTTTAGGTACTACGGGGCTTGGTAAAGCACCACCTTTTTGTTTTAAAACATTTACCACTTCTTTAGCTATAACATAATGGGCATTTGGGATGATTTTTTCAGCATCTACTAGAATATCTTCACTTGAAGAAAACAATATCTTTTCAACTGATTTTGGAGCGCATAACCTATCTAAGTTTTCACCCTTTAAAAAGTCTGGATATATTTTTGAACTCGCTCTTCCTAAATTGACGTCGGAAGAATAAATAACGTGATTTATCTGGGATTTATTTTCTGGGTCTGTTAATATGTTTTTGACTCGATCTTGAACCCAATCTGCTACATCATCTTCTTGGCCACTTTCAAAAATTTTTCGCTCTGTGATTACTTTTTTAGATCCATCTCCGAGTTTATTCAAATTGAAAGCAATAACAGATCCACCGCCCCCATTATTATGGGTACAGTAAATAAATAAATTATTATTTATGATTTTATGATGAAATTCTATGGGAATTGGCATTTTTTTTAACCTCAATAAGGTGCATATTTATGCATATAAATAACTTTTAATCCTTATAATATTACGATGTAATTTAATAAAAAATTTACTCGTCCTTAATATAATTTAATTATAAATTTTTTTTCTTAAGGAAATATTATTTATAAATATATAAATTTTTTTATTTTTAAATAAATTTAATTAAATATTTTAATATAATTTAAAGTATTATTTTTGATTTTAAATTTAATAGAATTTACTTACTCAATAGGGGAGAAATTATTTATAAATAGCTAGCTGATTTTTAATAAAATAATACTATCTATTTACCAACAGAATGCATGGATTCTTGCTTATCTTGCTCTTCATTATTGCCTGATTCTTCATATTTTCTTTTAAATAATCTAGACGACAAATTAATTGTTTTTTGGTCCTCAATGGGGAAGCTATTTACTTGAGGAGTTACAGGTTGAGCTATAATAACGGGTAATTTTACCTTATCTTCTTTAACTTTAAATAGGCGATTATCTATCGTACCGGTATTAGTCGTTGCCTTGGGATCTTCGACAATCGTTGGTATAACCACGTCCCTATAAGTCACTTCTATGGGTTTATTTAAATTTGGAGTAACTACTAGAGCATCTTTTTCCTGTTTTTTGGAGTCTTCTATGTTACTTAATTGCTGAGTTGCTGGGGTAATTAAAAAAGTCTTAAATCTATCTTTTACCTTCTTGGGTAGCTCACTCGAATTTATTATTTCAGCATCTTTTATAAAACGTTCAATCGCGATCGCTACAACAATTGGACAAGAGGAAAACAGAATTTTTTTGACCTTGTTAGGGGCAAATTGTTTTTGAATATAATCATCTAATAAAAAATCTGGGCAATATGGGTCACCTGGCCGCCCTAAATTAACATCAGAAGCAAAAACTACTCGTTGTACTCTAATATAATCAGGCTCATTTTTAATAAGTCTAAATTGTTCTTCTAACCAAGTTGTAATTTGTGCGTAAAATGCATTAATCATTGATTGTTCTGACTGTATAGCTTGAAGGGCATCAAGTTCTAATGGTAGTACCTCTGGAAAGTCGATTTTTTTGATTCTAAACAGAAGTTTAGTATTTATAGTATTAGGATGACTATGACTACAAAGAATGAATAAATCAGTACCTAAAACTTTATAATTTAATTTAAAACACATTTTAGCTTTCATTTAATAATCCAAGTAATAAAATACCAATAGCGACCAACCTGTTTTCTAATTTATTCTTATTAACGATTACTGTTAATCCCCTAATAACTTTAAATTAATATTTAATTTGCCATTATCTTTTTTCCAAAAAGTCAAATAATTGTACTATTTTTTCTAAAATTAATCAATATTTACAGTTTTTAATACATAATTACATATCTTAAAAGCCTATTTTCAATAAAGACTATTCCCTAACTCCTGGCATCTATATTGCATTATGTTAATCCTCTAAGGATAGGATTAGTTGAAAAAACGGATTAAATAAGGAGAAGCTATGTTGAAGGGACGGTTTTGTAGCCGTATTCAGCTGGTTTTACTGTTTCAAATTCTTTTTTCTTTACCATCATTTGCCGCTGAGAATGATACTTCACAAATTGCTGACGAGGAAGTTCAGCGCTTCTCACAGGCCCTTTATCAAATAAAACAAAATTATGTAAAGTCAATCAATGATGATGCTTTATTTAATAATGCTATCCGGGGCATGTTAAGTGGTCTTGATCCGCATTCAGCATTCTTAGATGAAAATGACTTCAAGGAATTAGAGCTAAATACACGTGGGAACTTTGCCGGTATTGGAATAGAAATTACCCAGGAAGAGGGTTTACTTAAAGTTGTAACACCACTCGTTGACACGCCTGCATATAAGGCTGGCATTAAAGCTGGTGATTATATTGTTAAATTAGGCGCAAAAACTGCTCAAGGCTTAAGTTTAACTGAGGCAGTCAATATTATGCGAGGTGCAGAAGGTACACCTATTGAGCTTGTTATTCTTCGTAAGGGAGTTAATAAACCCTTAACTTTCTCTATGACTCGTCAAAAAATTCAAATACAGAGCGTACAAAGCAAATTAATTGATAATCAATTTGGATATATTCGTTTATCACAATTCCAAGAATTAACAGGCAAAGATATGCGTAACGCTATAACTAAGTTACAAGGGCAAACCAAAAATAAGCTAAAAGGGTTAGTGCTTGATTTACGTAACAACCCTGGTGGATTATTAGATAGTGCTGTTGAGGTCGCTGATGCGTTTATTGATAACCAACAAGCAGATAAAGGAATTATTGTTTATACAAAAGGACGATTACCTGAAAGTAAATTTACTGCCATTGCTACACCTGGCGATATTTTAGCAAAAGCTCCCCTAATTGTATTAATAAACAATGGCTCAGCATCTGCTTCAGAAATTGTAGCAGGCGCATTAAAAGATCATAAAAGAGCGATTATTGTTGGAAGCAAAAGCTTTGGTAAAGGCTCTGTACAAACTGTATTACCCTTAGATGACAAACATGCCATTAAGTTAACAACAGCTCTTTACTATACACCATCTGGTACTTCAATTCAGGCAAAAGGAATCATACCTGATATCCAAATTGATGAGATTGCTATTCCTAAAAATGAAACACAGAAAAAAATATTACACTTTTCTGAACTCAACTTAAGTAGACATTTAAAAAATGAAAAAAATAATTTAGAAAAAACTGCCCAATCTTCAAATGATTTAACAAATCTACTCTACGAAGATTTTCAACTTTACTCAGCACTCACTATTTTAAGGAGTATGAGCCTATCAAGTTAATAAAATAACAAATAATTTTTATAACTAAAAATAGTCTCAGTTAAACAATTGCTGTGTCTTTTCTAAAGATATTAAAAGCAGGATGGGCCCGGCCACTTTTTTCAAATAATACGCAATAATTTTGTCGCTTTATCGGATCATGTTCTTTCGCGCATAACTCCTGATAAGTTGCCATTGCTGTATTTCCTGTTGCAGGCGCAGCAAATGAAGCTAGAGGAGATAAAAATATTAAAATAATAAATTTTTTCATATTAACCTTTGTAGTATTTTTAATAATTAGATTTATTTAACGAGAAGAGGCAACTTTATAAAACTCAGTAAAGTTAAATCATGCAAGCCATTAGTCGATTACATGCTTTTTTATGTTAAGGCCTTAAACAATTAATAAAGCCTTAAACATCTATAAATCTTACTAAAAAAAGTAATTATCGCTCACTGTTTTCAGCTTTTTTTGCTTGTTTTTGGTGTGCTTTCCACTCTTTATCCTTTGCAAAAACATAACAAGCCGCTTCTTCAATAAAGAAACTAATATCATCAATTTGTGACCATTGACAGTAAGCTTCTATCTTTCTTAAAACTTCACTACTTAATTCTACTTTAACTTTTTCTTTCTGATTAAAGCGTGCTTTCGATATGAGAGCCATTACATTCCTCTTCAATAAATAGTTATTAAAATGATTTAAAATAAATTCATATTTATAAATTTTGAACAGCGCCCTGTGAGGGCACCTATTTTTTACTATAAATAAGTTTGAAAGTCATTAATTTTTTTAATCTGTTTTTTACAGGTAAAAAATAAATTATAAATTATCTTATACTTAAAATCATCAATGTTTTTTAAATCACCATATAGAGAAAAAAGCCAACTTCTTTTATACTGCGCAACGATATCTTTTACTTATATATCATAATTTTTGTTAAAGAGAAAATAACATGCCAAATTTAAAGAAATCTGCCTATCTAGCACTTAGCGGAGGAATGGATTCAAGTACATTGTTACTACATTTATTGGCAAGAGATTATCAAGTTAATGCAATTTCATTTCTATATGGTCAAAAACACAAAGTTGAAATTGATTGTGCAATAAATTTAGTTAAATATTTAGCTGAAAAAGGATATAAGATTAATCATCATTTAGTGCATTTAGATGGCTTAAGTGAACTATTATTTTCAGCACTTGTTGATGGTGGCGATGTGGTTCCCGAAGGTTTATATGATGGCGAAAATATGGCTGCTACAGTAGTACCAAACCGTAACAAAATTTTTATTTCTATTCTGCAAGCAGCAGCACTCTCACGAGCTGTAGAAGACAATACCACTGTTTGTGTAGCCTTAGGTATCCATTCAGAAGACCACGCTGTATACCCTGATTGTCGTCCAGAATTTGTTAATACAGATTATCAAGCCTTTCAGGCAGGTAATTGGGATGCTCATAAAGTTATCAATTATATGCCCTACTTACATAGTGATAAGTATGGCATCTTAAAAGATGGAGAAGAGGCTTGTAGGCAATTAAATTTAGATTTTAATGAAATTTATAAGAGAACTATTACCTCTTACAAGCCTAATACAGAAGGAATTTCCGATTATAAGTCGGCCTCATCTGTACAACGAATTGCAGCCTTCATTCAATTAAATCGCATTGATCCAGTATTATATGCTGATGAAAATGGCATTGCTGATTGGAATACTGTAAAAGCGCATGTTTTATCAGTTTTAGAAGAAAATAAAATTAAAATTAACTTGTAATTTTAAAAGTGGTCATCTTTAACAGCATGACCACCAAATATATTAAATTATTAACAATAAAAGCTAATTAAAAGAGATATTACTCACTTGCTAATTCAATCGCAAATGCTAATCCTAATTTACTAAAATTAGCCATATGCTCTGGCGTTAAACGATCCATTGTATCCTTAGATGAATGGATATAGGGATTATGATCTTCAAAGCTTGTTTCACAAGGAAAAGCTGCAGGAATTCCTTCATCATCCCAAGAAGCATGATCGCTACAGCCATAACCGCAATACGATTCTGCTACTGGAACACCAACATAAGTCTGAATTAATTCACTAACGAAATTTGTTAGAGCACGATCAGTATAATCTTTAAAAACCCACATAGTTGGGTCATTACGATCATTACGGAAGCCTGTCATATCAAGTTGCATCACAGCCTTAACTGGAATAGATTCATCTAGAAAATGTTCTACAACATATTGAGAGCCAACAAGCCCACGCTCTTCTGCAGCATACCAAATAAAATAGATAGGCCTTTTAAATTCATAAGAGGATTCTAGTAAAACACGAGCAACTTCCATTAAACTAGATGAACCACTACCATCGTCACCAGCGCCTGGCATTCTACCATCTAACGTATCCATATGAGCACCAATTACAATAGCGGGCGCTTTAATATCTTTGCCCAGTACAGTTACCAGCGATGGCTGCTTATAATAGCTACCTGTTTTTACAAAGTAAGTCTCAGTATCACTTCTTTTTGCACCTTTTGCTAACTCTTCAAATTTAGCCTGTAACCATTTAGCTGTTTGAACACCTGTATCTTTGGTTGCTGAGCGATTCTCATAGGAAGTTAAATGAGTTAATGTTGCCATAATAGTTTCAACGTTAACTTTGCCAATGGCTGCAGAGACTTCAGCTTGATGCTGAATAGGGTAAGCATTTTGACGAGCTAATAACGTTTTTTTAGGCGATTTAACTAATAAATGCTGTGCCTGTTTTTGACGACCCTGCTTATTAGTACTTTGAATACGATGAGTAATATTCGTAAAACGTCCGCACTTTACTTTATCAGCAATAAGAACAATTTTTTCTAAATCATTAGCAGGTATGTCTATAATTCTAAAAGAATTATTCTCTGCAATGACAGTATAGTCTGAAGGTAAGTGTGCTGCTAAACACTGAGGAACTTTTAGTTGCTCTGTTTTCGCGCTAGTTTGTGCTATTGCTGGGTTAGCTAACAAAAAACTTGCTGAAAACAGAGTCATCCATGAGTAAGAACGCATTATTGCTCCTTTAACTGTTAAAATCATTTCGATGGTACCTCATCAATATAAATATGGAAATTGATTTTTAAGTTACTTACCCCACAAATTGATTATGAACTGAATGAGTAATGGAAAGGTTTACTGCAAAATTAACAATTTTTAATTTGAAATTCTGTTTTCTAATCCTTCTGGTTTCATTTTAACCTAAATGGTATTGATAATCATTTTCATTTGTTATAAAGTTACGCCTTCGCAAAATGTTTACTTGGTGAACAATGAAAACAAAAAAGATTCCTTATTATTTATTACTAACTCTCCTAACCTTAGGTGCAAGTTTAATTATTGGTTTTTTAAGCTTCGGTGGTATGTATGCCATATTGCCATTATTACCTTTAGCTTTTGCTTCCTTTGGTTTATCGGTGGCCTATGAAGGTGAAATTTATTTACAAAATATCAAAGGTGCTTTCAAAAAACTTTTTAAAAGCGATTACTTAACCCGCTATTTAGCAGATGAATTTTTATTGCAGCATTTTCCAGATACAGACGATAAAGATTGCCCACAGTTTTTTAAAGATTATGAGACACAATTAAAATTATTAAACAAATTTAGTCATAAGAATTTAGATAAAGAAAGCCTTGCGCGTAAAAAGAAAATAGAAAAAACCATGTCTGATATGCGCAAATGGTTTGCTCTCCAACTTTATAAAAAGCCTAATGAAGCTGATCTTGATACTTATAGTAAATATAAGATTCAATTGCAGTATTGGCTTGCTAGACATGGGCAACAAGAAGCAATAGAGAAATTAGCCTCTCGTACAACCACGTTTAAAGGGGTGCGAATTTTTAGCGCGTTAGCTGGGGCATTTATGGGATTGGGAACAACTTACCTTTTAGTTGGTGGATTCGCAACTATCCCGCTGCTTGCAAGCCTTCCTTTTACCTTTTTACCTCTTGCTATTGTCCCTATGGCAATTATTGCCGGTGCTGCTTATGGCTTTCTTACTTATAATGCCGTAACAGATATGATTAATAATGATACGTTACGTAAGTGGTTTTTTAAAATTAAAAACAATTTTACTAAAGAAAACGCTTCAGAGCACAAGATACGTAATGTCTTTTTAGCAATTACTGCCGTTAGCTTACTAGCGCTTACGGTAGCACTTACAATTTGCACAGCTGGAACTTGGTGGACCGTTGCTAAAACTGCCCAACCTCTATTTACTTGGATGGGTAAAATGCCAGCATTCATTATGGGAATTATTAACCCTATTATTACGGGTACTTCAACACTTATTTTCAATCTGCAAAATACGAGTGAATCGCTAGAAATGATAGATGGTTTGACTCGTACTAAGGGAAATATTTTTACTAAAGCATCTACATCAATTCAAAATGCTTTTCACAAACTAAAAGAACATGAAAATTGGTTACAATTATTTAACCCCGCTCGTATTCTTCTTAAATTAACCCTTACGCCATTAAGAATACTGCTCTTTTTAGGACATTTAGTTAGTATTGGGGTTACCTCTGATAGAGTACCAGGTGTCCCTGAAATTGTTTCTGCCCTTTTAGGTATTATCAGTGAAGGTTTTGAAGATGCGCATTATTTCTTTGAACAAGAGCATGTGCATAATCATAAACATACGGATCATTATCATCAAACAAAGGACTTACTCAAAGAACAATTACAACCTGGTGAAGGGCATACGCATGAAGTTGATTTGCCATCTAGGGTTTTAAAAGTTGTTTTTTCACCTTTATATTTATTGGCTGCACTTTGGGATTATGCGACAAGCCAACGTAATAAAGATGGCTCAAAACATGCTTTAAGCTTTAAAGAAGCTTGGAATAAGCAAACTGGACAACAACCTGTCGAAAATGTTCAAGTTACATCGGAAGAGCAAAAATTATCTTTAGACTGGCGTGTTGAACAAGCTGATTATCGAATTGAAAGCTTTAAAAATAAGCATTTAAAAGGTGTATTGGTTAATTCTAAGGTGGCCCAAGAAAAAGAAGCTAAACTTACTGCATTACAAGGCGAAGTTAGAAAAAATGGCGCTCAGCTTAATCCTGCAGCCCAAGTTAGAGAAGCAGCTCACGACGCTACTTACCAAAAACACCGTTTCTTTAACAAGAAAACAACAACCACTGAATTTTTAGAAGATCTGGCTGAACGTGTCTCACCAGCAGCATAAGAAGACTTTATTCTTAATAGTTAGAGCAGTCCATTTGACAAATGGAATGCTTTAACTAGCTTAATGAAATCCACACTAATTAACGTTCGTTTAGCGGCACAAAAGAGCCTTCATCTCTTTTATGTCGAACTCACGTTAATTAAGTAAACTTTTTAAGCTAGTTAAATGGGATTTAGCCAAAGCTTTAGATCGCTCTTCGTTGCGTTCACCTTTTCCAAACCATTCTAAACTATCCTTTGGTAATTCATCTAGGAAGCGACTCGGCAGGCATTCTTGTACTTCGCCGCCGCGACGCCGTTGCTTAGCCAACGTTAAACAAAGACCCTTTTGTGCACGCGTAATGCCCACATAAGCTAAACGTCTTTCTTCTTCAATTTGATCTTCATCAATACTCACTCGATGCGGTAGTAAATCTTCTTCCATACCTACTAAATAAACGAAAGGAAATTCTAACCCTTTTGCTGCATGTAAGGTCATAAGTTGTACACTATCTTCATTAGCCTCGCCGGATTGTTCTAAAATATCAATTAAGATAAGTTTATTAATTACATCACTTAAAGTTTGCGTAGCATCCTTTTCTAATAAACGCCCTACCCAATCGAGTAATTCCCAGATATTTTCCATACTCCGTTGCGCTCTGGCTGGCGAATTGCACTGTTCATAAAGGTAAGCTTCATAACCGCTTTCCTCGACCATTTCGCGTAATATCTCGACAGAATTAGCATGATTAGCTAGACGCTCTTTAATTCTTAACACCCATCGCTTAAAGCTTTCTAATGCTAAACGTGGCTTCTCAGCAATCCGATCGGCCAAAGCCATGTGATCAGCACATTGAAATAGACTAAGTTGCCTTAATTGTGCATACTGGCCTAAAGCCGTTAGGCTCGCATCACCAATACCTCGCTTAGGCGTATTAACGGCTCTTAAAAATCCAGCATCATCTGCTTCATTGCATATTAGCCTTAAATAAGCGAAAATATCTTTAACTTCTGCACGAGCAAACCAAGATTGGCCACCACTAATACGATAAGCAATACTATGATGACGCAAGACTTTTTCAAAAACACGAGATTGATGGTTACCACGATATAAGATCGCATATTCCCCATATTTTTTTCCTAGCTGTAATTTATGGCTAATCATATCCATAACCACTTGTTCAGCCTCATCTTGTTCATCTTTACAGCATAGAACGCGTAATAATTCACCTTGACCTAGTTGGCTCCATAATTTTTTTTCAAATAAATGAGCATTATTGGCAATTAACGTATTTGCAACATGCAGAATCTGGCTAGTTGAACGATAATTTTGCTCTAACATAATTACTTTTAACTGCGAATAATCTTTTTTCAACTGAGCTAAATTCTCAGGCCTTGCTCCGCGCCAGGCATAGATTGATTGATCATCATCACCTACAACTGTAAAACGAGCGCGAACACCGGTTAATAATTTAATAAATAAATACTGGCTGGTATTAGAATCTTGATATTCATCAACTAATAAATGTCGTACTTTATTTTGCCAGTATTCGCGAATTTTGACATCTTGATTAAGAAGCTGAACAGGAATTTTAATTAAGTCATCAAAGTCAACTGCATTATAAGCCTTAAGTGCTTCCTGATATTGCTCATAAACTAATAAGGCATCATCAAAAACAGGACTCGTCTTTGGCTGTGTATGGCAATCCTTAGGCATTAATAAATCATTTTTCCATCTAGAAATTTGTTGTTGCACTTGTGCTAAATAATCTCGATCTTGTGCACGTCCAACCGGTAGGTAATTTTTTAATAACTGTTGACTGTCTTCACTATCAAAGATAGAAAAGCCAGTACGTAAATTACACTGTTCTAAATGCTTTTTGATAATTTTTAAACCAAGAGTATGAAAAGTTGCTATATTTAAACCACGACGTTTAGGCGCATTAATCGTCGTTGCTATTCGACTGCGCATTTCTTCAGCAGCTTTATTGGTAAATGTTATGGCATAAATGGATGCTGCACTGTAACCACATTGTTCTATTAAATAAGCAATTTTTTGAGTAATTACTCGTGTTTTACCACTCCCTGCACCCGCTATAACGAGTAAGGGCCCATCAATATATTTCACTGCTGCCATTTGGCGAGAATTAAGCATTAATACATCCTAGATAAACTTAATTTTATTTACTTATAGTGTCAGTTAAAAAGCCTAAATATTTTGCAAGTTATTATAGCGAGCTAAACTCTAATAGAAATATAAAAGATTTAACACTATGAATAGTAGTAAAGATTTAAGGCTGATGTAACTGTACTGCAGATTAAAGCCATGTATTATTAAATAACTTTGCTAAATTATACACATTCAGCATTAAATAAGCATATGTTAGAATAGTTGATTTTGATTTTACTTAAATGGGGAATAACCATGGATAGTCTACAACGTTTTATGTTCGAACACGCCAGTATTCGTGGGGAAATTGCCCATTTAGACCATACTTACACGACTATTATTAACCAAAGATCTTATCCACCTATGATAAAAAATGTCTTAGGTGAGGCATTAGTATCCTGTTTGTTAATGATAGGAAGTATCAAATTTGAAGGTGAACTAAGCTTGCAATTCCAAGGCGACAAACGTTTACCGCTTCTATTAATTCAATGCGATCATCAGTTACATTTACGAGGATTTGCGAAGTTTCAACCTGATTTAACAACTGAAGAATATGCTGCTGCTTTTTTAGAGGGGAAAATGGTACTTACCATCAATCCTTATAATCAGACTCAGTCTTATCAAAGTATTTTACCTATTCAAAGTACCTCAATGGCTGAAAATTTAATGTATTATTATGCCCAATCTGAGCAAATACCAAGTCGCGTATGGCTGGCAAGTGATGATACAAAAGTTGCCGGTCTCTTATTACAATTAATGCCAGGACAAAGTTCAGAGCAGCGCGAACACTTTTGGGAATATGCAGTACATATTGGCCAAACAATAAGTGAGCCAGAGTTACTTAGTCTTGATAATGAAACGCTTTTATATCGTTTATATCACGAAACTGATATTCGAGTTTTTGACAACAAAATGGTCACGTTTAAGTGTCGCTGCAATCCTGACAAGATGAAACAAGTATTAAATGTTCTAGGTGAAAAGGATATTAAAGAATTACTGGCTGAAAAAGGTAAAATTGATGTTACTTGTGATTTTTGTAATCAACACTATAGCTTTGACTCAATTGACATTACAATGCTATTTCACAAAGGTAATTAAATTTTTAACTACATTACTGCAATGACAGTTTAGTTGCAGAAATAATGCCGGGATCTATTTCACTAAACTTTAAGTATTCACCACGCATAGCTTGTAATACTTGTTGTAATGTAGCAAATTGGGCACTAAGTTGGAAAAATAGTTCTGCCGTTTCAGGCGTATGTAGCTCTCCAACACTAAGATAAGCAATTTGCCCTATATTAGAAAAATAATTTAAATTAAGCTTACGGCGTTCAGCGATACCGGGAAATAAGCCACAAAAAAGTAAGCTTTTATCCCCAACGTCCCTTAATAAATCGGCTTGTCTACGACCTGTTGTTTGCATTGATTCTAAAAAGTCTAACGCAATCACTGATTCTATCAATCTAGGTCCTTGCGAGAAGCGCATTAGCAAGAAAACTAAATAACTTTCAGTATTTTCATTAAGAATTAAGCGAGTAGATGCTTGAGCTTCATTAACTAAGGCATACCATTGACTAGTCTCGGTAGGATGTAGAATCAACTTATCCATGACTAACTCCTTTTCTTACTTCTTATACACAGTTTAGCAAATAACATACCAATGTGAGCTAATTTGGATAAAATCCTTTACTCAACTAAATTGATACTGCAAAACTTATTAAGTGAGAATAGGCCCGCTTTTTAAAAGCAGGCCAATAGAGGTTAACTTTTACTTAAGACTAACCAGGAGTAGAAGTTGAAGTCGGATCTGCTTCTGGAGCTAACTCTTGATCCTCTTCACATTTGTGGGATTTATGGTTAAAAAGCCGAGTAGTAGAATTCACAATATATTTTAGCTCATCAAAGTGAGCGCCATCCATAAAAATCTCTTGGGCAGGATGTAAGTTTGTTGGATCAGCTATACGTTTAGAATCCCCTACTGCTAAAAAAGCATAAGTAGGCTGTAGAAGGAGAATTTCTCTTAATTCCTTACTAATTTCTTTTAAATGGGCAATAGCTCGTTTGTAATTCTTAGCTAAGTCATCTGGTTTGAGCCAAGTAACTGGACTATTATTGCTTTCATAAGCTTGTCTGTATTCACCTAGAGTAATAACAAAATTCATTTGTTCCTGCTCTAGTGTAGAAATTGCTTTATTTATTTTTATAGCTAAAGCACATAAGGGATCTGTATCATCTATCATTAGAGCTTTACTAATTTTTTCTAGAGCCATTGGGCCTTTTACTCCAAAAACTGGATAGTAAGATTGCTCCCATCCTCCATCTCTTTGAAGATTAAGGCTCGGAATTCTTGTATTAAAAGCGTCTTCAGCTAATTGGATTAATTTCTCTTTACGTGAGGGCATTTGTTACTCCTAAGATTAATTTAGGATATTATAACGCACAATTGTTAATAAATTATTAAATTAGATAAAATTTTGAACATTTTTATTGGTCTATTAGCGTTTTTTTAATAAATTCGAGGTGAAGTTTTTAAGCTTTATAGCTTAGAACCAGGATAAAGATTTAGTTATCTGTATTTATAAATTTAGTAAACAAGCCAGTCTTTAAGGATCGTGATAACTGTTGAGTATTTATAGGTAAGACAAAATTTCTAACTACCACACGCCAAAATGATTGATAAATATGGTTAAAGTAGATGATTAGCCTCAGTAGGAAAACAGATAAATAAAATAACCTAATACCTTTCATTTTAAATTAGCGAAAGAGTAGGCTGAGAATCTTCTAAGGTTTTGGCTTCGGAATTCTTAAAAAAGCGTGAGCCTAGGCGCTCTCTTCTCATCAATTCTGTATGAATATTTTTACAGCCAAAAATGGTTTGTATTAATTCTGTATGAATTTCTTTTAACTGAGCAATAGCTTGTTTATACTTCTTCTCTAATTTATCTGGATCAGGATAATAAATCGGTTTAGCAGCCTTAAGATAGACTTGTCTGTATTCACTCAAGTTGTTTTCGAATCGTTGTTGATTTTTCTCTAATGAATTGATTGCACTCATTATCTTATCTTTTAACTTAAATAACGGCTCCATGTCATCTTTCACTAAGGCCTTGGCAACCGTCGTTGGTAACTTTTCAGCGTACAATACACCAAAAACCATACCTTCATTTACGCTCCAACTGTGATCTACTTTGCCAAGATTTACAGAATGTATATTAATAACAGATTCAACTAACTTCATAAGTTTTTCAATGCGTAATTGCATTAACAACTCCTATTGACTAATTAAAGCCCATTATAACTAATAATTGTTAAGATTATATTAAATTTGATTATTTTTTATACAAAGCGAGGATTCTAACTTGTAATACTGATATTAGATGAGCAGATGTTAAATTTTTTTTACAATTTTTTCTGATAAAAATGGCTTGCTATTATGAAGTTAGCTTGCTTAAACTTTAAGAGTTGCAAACTTTATCACCTATAGCTATAAGTAATTCAAAATGTTACTACTTAGAGAAGCTTTGTAAAAAAGTCTGTTTCTACTAAGTGCTTCAATGGTTGATTACCTATAGGCACAGCAAAATTTCTGACGATAGCGCGCCAAAAAGGCTGATATAAATATTGCTGCAGTGGATGATCGCCAGTAGAAGGAAAACATGGACCATGATTGGCCTCAAGTAGCCAAACTTTATTTTGCTCATCAACCATAAAATCGACACCAAACAAAGCAAATGTAGGTTTTTTATGAAGCTTAAAGGCGTTCGGATAGTTTCTTTGTAGTCCCAAAATTACCTCTTCTAAGATTACTTTTATTTGAGAATAGAGGTCGGGAAAGAAAGTAAACTGATCGGTTGGAATCTGAATGACATTGGGATCATTGCCATACAAATGTTCATTAGTTAAATGGGCGTTAAGATTAACAATATTGTTTGGATTATAAGGTTGCCTAGCTACATTAAAATAGCCATGCGGATAAAGATAAGCCCCAGCATAATTAGTAAGTACCATAAATTGCCGGATACTGTATTTGCGTTGATCTCTAAGCAACTGCGGATTAGAAATATAATACTGCAACACATGTTCACCACCTAAACGATTAGTGCTCAAGAAGTGTTGCTCTAAATCACTTAATTTATTAAATAATTTGATAGATTGCCCATTATTTAATAAAGCCGGTTTTAAAATCCAAATTAAATTGTTTACCTCATTAAGTAACTGGTTATTTTTAAAATAAAATTTTTGGGCAATTTGATTTAATATTACTGGCCAATTATAATCATTAATACCATAAGTTAATGGCATGACCCCTGGACAGTGTTGATTAACCAAGTCGGCTAATAAATGTTTATATTCAAGGCATTGGGCAGCAGGCTCGTTAAACGCTAAATTATCAGTACTAAATTTAGCGAGACCGCGCCAACTACTTTCTCTCCACCCTAATTCTTTTAAATAAAGGCTTAAATTAAAATAAGTTGGTGAGCTATTTTTCTTTAAATAAAAAGTATTACGTTTTAAACCCACACCTTACCTAGTGATTTTATAGATTCTACTAATTATGTTGTAACTTATTTAGCAATTTTGCAAATGAGCCAGGCAAATGAGATGCTATTAAACCAGCTAGTAAGCTCCAAAAAGCAGCATTAACTCCCAATAAACTAATACCTGAAGCCGCAACAAGAAAAGTAATTAAAGCAGAGTCACGGTGCATATCATCCTCAACAGCTGCTTTAAGGTTAGAACCTAAGGTACTTAGTAAAGCAAGGCCTGCAAGGGCTGCCATTAATTCCTTAGGGAGCGCTGCAAGTAGGGCTAATAAAGTGGCGCCACAAAGCGCAATTAATAAATAAAAAAAGCCAGCCCAAATTGTAGAATAATAGCGAAGAGCTGGATCTTTATGAGCTTCTTCATTAGCACACATAGCGGCTGTTAATGCAGCTAAATTTACAGAAAAGCCGCCAAAGGGGGCCACTAATAAATTAGCCACACCAACCCAACTTATTATTGCTGAAATAGGCGGTTGATACCCTGCTACTTTCAAAACTGAAAAGCCAGGTAGATTTTGTGAAGTCATGGTAACAATAGCAAGAGGAAAACCAATACTTGCTAAGACTGCCCAAGAAAACTCTGGCTTAATGAAAATCGGATAAGCAAGTTCTAAATGGAGAGCAGCCGTGTTGATTAACCCTTCGCTAGCGGCAATAATCATGCCTGCGGCCATAACCATTAAAATTACCACACGGGGAAAGAACTGTTTACCAAGCAAATAAATAAAAATCATACCTAATACTAATAGCGCTTGCCCTTGTACAGCCATAAATAAGCCAAGGCCAAAATGCAATAAGATGCCAGCTAACATAGCACTTGCTATTGAATTAGGAATAAAACGCATGATTTTAGTTACAGAGCCACTTAAGCCAGCAAAAATTGTCAATATGGCTGAAAAAATGAATGCGCCAATAGCTTGATTAAGTGGAATACCTGGTAAACTTGCGATTAGAAAAGCCGCGCCTGGTGTTGACCAAGCAGTTAAGATAGGGATGCGATAGTAGAGAGATAAACCAATACAAGTGCAGGCAACGCCTATACACAGACTAAAAATCCACGAGTTTAACTCTGCTGTAGATGTACCAGCAGCAGCGGCGGCTTGTAAAATAATAACAGCGGTACTACTAAAGCCAATTATTACTGACATAAATCCAGCCATCATTTGACTTAAAGGAAAATTGCTTGCCATGGTGGAATTCCTGTATGGTAAAGCGCGCTGAGTTAAAAGATTTTGTCACCTTCTCACAAGGCAAGAATTTATTCTTATATAATTCTTGTCCTTCCTGCGGAAAGCACGCTACTGCCCGAGTAAAGCAAAGGTAGGTTGGGCTAAGCATAGCGCAGCCCAACAGTTGCAGTTATAAGGCGTTTGGCTATTCACAATTTGTTGGGCTGCACTTCATTTAGCCCAACCTACTCTGCTCAAAAGCGAGAATTTCTTATAGGATATGGATACCTATTGATTCACGGAGCCTCACTGCCACAATAATGACAATTAATCATTAATTAGGCTTCGTGAAGCTTTCTTTCTTAACTTAGTCCTACTACTATATGCTCTCTGTGCGTTATAACGCACAATAGCGCTAAGCATACCATTGTGCGTTATAACGCACAATGGTTAATAGGAGAATAAATGGATCATTTAACACGCTTTATTGGTTCACGTTTACGTCTTTTAAGACAGCAAAAGGGCTGGAGCTTAGATAAAACTGCAGAGATGACGGCAGTTAGCAAAGCCATGTTAGGCCAAATAGAACGTTTTGAATCTTCCCCAACCGTGGCAACCTTATGGAAAATCGCTAGTGGCTTTCGGGTCTCATTTTCTTCCTTTTTAAAGGAAAATCTAGATGCCCAAAATACTAATTTTATACATACTAAACCTCGTTTAATTAATCATCATCAAGAAAAACTTTATTTAACACCTCTTATTCCATTTGATGAGCAGCTAAATTTTGAAGTATTTGAAATTGAATTATTATCAGGGTGTAAACAATTATCATCCGCCCATGCTAAAGGTGTAATTGAACATATTATTGTCGTTAGCGGCGAGATTGATATACTTATTAAGGAAAAATGGCAACCTTTAAAGGCCGGCGATAGTTTACGCTTTAATGCCGATGTTCTGCATGGGTATCGTAATCTAAATCCAAAACCTGCCATTTTTCATAATGTTATTCATTATCCTCACGAAAAAAATTATAAAATCTAAATATTGACCCAAAATAGTTTAGAAATTGTAAAGATTGGGCATTAATAAACTTAAAAAGATGAATTATGCTATGATTTAGTAAAGATTTAATGACTTTATTTTAGGAATTATTGTTATGTCTGATTTAGAAGATACTCAAAGCACTAATGCGCCTGTAACTATGACGCCCTCTACCGTAGGAAATGGAGGTAATGTCCCTACACCAACGCCCAAAAAGGATGATAAGGGAGCGGCTGGTCCAGACGCAAAAAATTTTACTACGCCTCAGTCTGAACCTAAACCAACAAATCCAACAGTAGCCCCTAAAAAAAAGGATCAAGACAAAGATGATAATAATGAGTGGATCGCCGGTACTAATAGAAACCACAAAGATATATTTGCTTTTAGAAAAGAGTTTCAAGAAAACGGGGGTTGGCGCGCAGTTGGAGCCGGCATTTTAAACGGAGCTAATGAAATTAAAGACGGCGCGGTACTGAAAGCGCAAGATGCTAAAGAAGGTGTTAAAAATATACACTCAACAATTAAACAAACATTGAATGAAATTAACGACGGCGCCATACCGAAGGCTTTTAATGAGATGAGTAATGCTTTTAAACAAGGCCTTGATACAAATTTTGGCCTTAAGCCTATGTCTAAAGATTCAACAAAAGAGACACCAGCGTCAACTTTAGACAATGTGAGTATGAATGATAAAACCACTACAAAAAACCCAGGTGTTGATCAAGCTGATCCTGGGGTCGATTTGGATAACGCAGTGGAAAACAAAATGTAACTACTAGCCTATAAGATTGCTTTAGCTATATTCATGGTATTTACTATTATTCCCATGTTATAATGATTAATTAATAAGCATTAATATAATTACCTTATCCTATTCTATTCCACTTAATATGAAATAGCTTAATAGGCGACTTCCTATTACAAGTGGGTTAGAATCGCATCATTTTTAAATACAAGGCCCTTTATGATTGAAATGATTCGTAATATCGCTATCATTGCCCACGTTGATCATGGTAAAACCACCTTGGTTGACAAGTTACTGCAACAAACAGGAACCCTTAATGAACGAGCACCCCGCGTTGAGCGCATTATGGATTCTAACGCTTTAGAAAAAGAACGCGGTATTACTATTTTAGCTAAAAACACGTGTGTTTATTGGCAAAATTATCAGATTAATATTGTTGACACCCCAGGGCATGCTGATTTTGGTGGTGAAGTAGAGCGCATCTTATCTATGGTTGATAGTGTTTTACTGTTAGTTGACGCTGTTGACGGACCTATGCCACAAACTCGTTTCGTCACGCAAAAAGCCTTTGCCCGTGGCTTAAATCCGATTGTGGTCATTAATAAAATTGATAGACCGGGTGCAAGGCCACATTGGGTCATGGATCAAGTTTTTGATCTTTTTGACAATTTAGGTGCTAATGACACTCAACTTGATTTTCCTGTAGTTTATACTTCAGCTTTAAATGGCTATGCCAAGCTCGATTTAAATGATGAAGCGACCGATATGTCTGCCTTATTACAGACAATCGTTGATAAAGTGAAATCCCCTGATGTTGATGAAGATGGTCCTTTTCAAATGCAAATTAGCTCACTAGACTATTCTTCTTATGTGGGTACCATTGGCATAGGGCGTGTTACCCGCGGTCACATTAAAGCTAAATCACCGATTAAAATTATTGATAAAGATGGTCAAATTCGCAGCGGTCGATTATTACAGTTGTTAGGTTTCAAAGGCCTTGAACGTATTGAAATTGAAGAAGCAAGTGCTGGTGATATTGTTGCTGTAACCGGTATTGAGCAACTTAATATTTCCGATACCTTGTGTGATCCTAATCAGGTAGAAGCGCTTCCTCCTTTGTTAGTTGATGAACCTACGATTAGCATGACATTTCAAGTGAATGATTCTCCTTTTGCCGGCCAAGAAGGCAAATTTGTTACCAGTCGCAAGATAAGAGAACGTTTAGAGACTGAATTGTTACATAATGTTGCTTTACAGGTTGAAGATACAGCTGATCCTGATAAATTTCGAGTTTCAGGCCGCGGTGAACTTCATTTATCTATTTTAATTGAAACCATGCGCCGGGAAGGTTATGAATTAGCGATTTCTAAACCTGAAGTAATTATGCGGGAAGAAAATGGGGAAAATTTAGAGCCTTATGAACGGTTAACCATTGATGTCGAGGAAGCTCATCAAGGTGCTATTATGGAAAAGTTAGGCGAACGACGTGGTGAGCTACAAAATATGCTCCCCGATGGCAAAGGTCGGGTTCGACTGGATTATGTGATTCCGACGCGAGGTTTAATTGGCTTTCATACCGAGTTTCTTTCCAGCACATCAGGCACAGGACTTATGTATCACGTATATGATCATTATGGGCCCGCATTTAAAGGTCGATTAGGCAAACGTAATAACGGCGTGTTAATTGCCAATTGCCAAGGAATGGCCCGTGGTTTTGCTCTCTTTAACTTACAAGAACGGGGGCGCTTATTTATTGAGCCACAAACTATGTGTTATGCCGGTATGATTGTCGGTATTCATGCTCGAGATAATGATTTAGTTGTTAATGTAACTAAAGAAAAACAATTAACCAATATGCGTGCCTCAGGAACTGATGAAAATATTATCCTTACACCGCCTATTAAGCTATCTTTAGAGCAAGCACTTGAGTTTATAGATGATGATGAATTAGTAGAAGTAACTCCCCAAACTATTCGGTTACGAAAAAAAGAATTAGATGAAACAGCTAGAAAACGTACATCACGAGCTAATGCGGATAATTAAAAGCTAATCACTATGAAACCTAAATTTGAGCGTGTTATTCTTTATGCAAGGCAGCATCGGGCAACTCAGGAGATTGAGGAGACGCTACAACGTCTTAGTCATTTTTTAAACGCCCAAAAAATCGAAGTATTTATAGATAGTGATACTGCTAAATTTGCTACTAACCTACCCATCATACCCCATGAGCAAATTGGACAAACAAAAGATTTAATTGTGGTTGTAGGTGGGGATGGTAGTTTATTATCCGCAGCACGCATGGCTATTTTAGTCGATGTACCAGTAATAGGAATTAATCGTGGTCGTTTAGGTTTTTTAACTGATATCTCACCTACTGATATTGAAAAACAATTAGATGCTGTTTTACACGGGCATTACTTAGAAGAAAAACGCTTTTTGTTAAGTGCAAAAATTCATGACAAAACAAAAACTTATTTTCATGGCAATGCCTTAAATGATGTCGTATTAGGACGGGGTAGTGATACGCACTTAATTGAATTTGATGTGTATATTGATAGCCAATTTGTGAGTCACTATCGTTCAGACGGGATGATCCTTGCAACCCCTACTGGCTCAACTGCTTACTCGTTATCCGCAGGTGGTCCTATTATGCATCCACAATTAAATGCCATTGTTTTAGTGCCTATGTTTTGCCACAGTTTAAGCTCTCGACCTTTAGTCATTGATGCTCATTCCATTATTGATCTTGTTATTAGCGAGCATAATGAAGTTGACTTGCGAATTAGCTGTGATGGGCATGAATCAAGAATGGTTAAACCTGGGCAACAGGTTTGTATTGAACAAAATAAACAAAAGCTTCGCTTATTGCATCCATGTGATTATCATTATTATGATACGCTAAGAATCAAACTTGGCTGGGAATCAAAGCATCAAGGATAAGCTATGCTCACTGCTTTACGTATTGAAAACTTTGCTATCGTTAAATTGCTTGAACTTGATTTTACAAGAGGGATGAGTGCGTTCACTGGTGAAACAGGTGCAGGGAAATCCATTATGATTGATGCGCTACTATTAGCCTTAGGTGGTAGGGCAGATGCATCAGTCGTTCGATACGGTGAAGAAAAATGTGATATTCATGCCACTTTTCAAATTGATAATGCAAGTGAGCCAGCGAATTGGTTAACCAAACATGATCTTAATCATGAGGATGGAGAGGTTTATTTAAGACGCGTTATTTATAGCGAAGGACGCTCCCGTTCTTATATTAATGGCCAACCTTTTCCCTTGCAGAAAATTAAAGAACTAAGTGAAATGTTAGTACATATTCATGGCCAGCATCAACATCAAACATTAATGCTACATCAAACTCACCGTGAGCAGCTAGATCGTTTCGCAAATCATGATAAGCTTGTAGACGATGTATATTACCTTTATAGGCAATGTCAGAAAATAAAAAATGAAATTGATACACTAAAAACACATGAAAACTCTAAAGATAGAATTGAGCTTTTACAATTTCAAATTGATGAGTTAAGTAACCTTGCTCTGCAAGAAAACGAAATTAAACAATTAAATGAAGAGCATCAATTATTGCATCGAGCGCAAGATTATATTCATTATACCCAACAAATTTCTCAGTTATTAAACGCAGATAATGAACCTTGTATTCACCAGCAACTTAATCTAGTTTTACACTTGCTTCAGGATTTACCTCACGAACAAACTAATATTAAAAATGCATTAGAGTTAATTAATAGCGCTTTGATACAGTGTGAAGAAGCATTAGATGAAATTCAACATTTTGGTGAACGTATACAGCTTGATCCTGAGCGTTTACAAGAAATAGAAAATCGCTTAAGTGTTATCCACCATATGGCTCGTAAATACCATGTAGGACCCGAACAAATTATTCATCACCTGACGGGTTTACAGGAAGAACTACAAGCTTATCAAGATGCAAAAGAAAAAATTATACTTTTAGAGCAGCAGTACCAAAATCAATTACAAGCTTATGAAAAAGACGCTCTTAAACTCCACAATTCAAGAGTTATTCATGCAGAAAAATTGGCCAATGAAATAAGTAAAATTATAAAGCAACTAGGAATGCCCAAAGGTAAAGTATCTATCGAAATTACTAGCCTTGATAAAATGCAGCCTTATGGCCTTGATAAAGTAGAATATAAAGTTTGTACTAATCCTGGTATGGCGCCAGATTCATTAAATAAAATTGCCTCAGGCGGCGAGCTCTCTCGTATTAGCTTAGCTATTCAAATGATTACTGCACAGCGAGGTGCAACACCCACATTAATTTTTGACGAAGTCGATGTCGGGATAGGAGGTGCAACAGCCGCATTAGTAGGTCAACTTCTACGCCAACTGGGCGAACGGCTACAAGTATTTTGTGTCACACATCAACCGCAGGTTGCCGCAGCTGCTCATTATCATTTTGTGGTAGAAAAATTTAGTGATAATCAGCAGACGTATTCCCATATTGTTGCTCTATCTGAAAAAGATAAGGTGGATGAAATTGCCCGTATGTTGGGCGGTTTAACAATTACTGAGCAAACGCGTAATCATGCTGAAGAGCTTTTGTTAAGTAGTAAAAAGAGTAATAAAGTAGTAGAAAATACTCGTTTGCCATAATATTTATAAGTCTTCCTGTGGGTCAGTTTTATTGTTGGTCAAGGCCCAATCTACTTTTTAAACATATAATCGATTGCTTATAACTAAGAGCCCCCCTTATTAAAGCTTCAAGTTAATTTAAAGTCGGGCCTTAGCCCGACGAATTTCCTACAATAGATTATTTATACTGCAGAGCCGGACCGTCGAAGCTCCATGTTAACCTCGCAACAAAACCATTGTCCTTGACTCGGGAAGCAAATTGTCCGAAATAGGAAATATTTAAATGCACATCATTTGCAAGTCGTGCTATATCAATGCCTGCATCTAAAAGAAGCGCATTGCGAGCAAGTGGCGTGCCACCAATTAAAAATGGTAAGCTACCTGATGCAAAATTAAGTGTGGCTTGGGGCGTTAAACTATTGTAAGCATGACGCCAGCCTAAGAAAATGCGTTGATTAAGTGCATAGGTATCTGTTACATATAATACGCCTTTTTCCCTAATACCTAATGTTGTATAGGTCATGTCTTGAGAAGCTTGTCGAGCTCGTAGACTTGCTGCGCCACCGTGCTCCTTAAACCTATCTGAACTAACATCAATATAAGCAATATTAACAAGCGGCTTTATAGAAAAACGGTTTACTTGTAAATCATAGCCAAGCTCACCAAATACTTGCGCTGTATTAGCATTATAGTTATTCGTTAAATAATCATTAAAATAGGGGAAGCTAACGCTACGATTAGTATTAATATCATGCCAGCTATAAGCTGCGCCCACATGGGCAATAAATCGATTATAAAAAGCATTGGCGTAAAGGCCTATATGACCATTATTACTTTCACTAAATGAATTTCTTCGATCAACATCAAAATTTGATCGACTATAGCCACCCACAAGTCCTACCCGCCCTATTACACCGACTTCTTGATCTGCACCTATAAAAAAGCCCTGTGTAGAACGATCTAATTCACTAGCATTGTAATTACCATCTAATTTACCCCAAGTGCCAAAACCATGTGCCCAAAAAATAAGGCCGGTAATGGTTTTTACGTGTGGCAGGAAATTCGCTTGATCATCTAAACGCATAGAAATAGCGTCACGTATATAACGACTTTCTTCAAGTAAAGCACCTAACGTAGAAGGATATATTTCTCCACTTAAATTATTTAATGTAGTTTTAATCAAGGGCACATTATCTAAATTTAAAAAACCATTATAGAGAGGGTTACCCGCGCCTAAGCTTTCAACGCCAGTTGCCGTAGCAATTTCATTTAGGGTAGTACCAAAGAAAGCAAAGGATCTGTCATTACGAGCAACATCTAAATAAACATTACTAGCATCGTAATTAAGAATTAAATTTAAGAAAGGTAGATTCTGTAGTAAGTTATTATAAGTTCCATTAACGCCGCCTCCCGCAGTTAAAATGGTATAGCGAGTACCTGCTGCATAAAGCCCTGACTCTTTTAGCACATATACGTTTGCGCCCGGTAATAAATTGGCCGTACCGGTTACATTAATTAAGTCAGATTGACCAGCGGTGTTGATTTCTACTTCATAAACGGAACCAGTAGTTTGCGTGTAATTACCAGCTACAGTTAATACACCAATAGAGTAGTTACCAGGTGCAATAATACCATTCACTTCAGTTGTACCTACTGTGCCTGTGCCTCCTAAACGGCCATTTGTGCCTATTGTCACTTGACTACTAAGCACACCATTAACTATTAAACTACCAGCCTCTATTGAAACATTGCCACCATAATTTGTAGAAGCCCCTGTTAAAATCAAACTCCCTAGGCCTTGCTTGGTAAAACCTTCTGTACCTACAAACTCACCAGCAAAAAAGCTAGTATTGACCTGATTAATAATTAAATGAGTTGCGCCTACATTGACTGTACTACCTGCAACGCCTGATAATAACTGAATCACACGATTATCATTTGCATTTGTAATATCAAATACGGTATTTGTATTAACTAAATTAATCCCGCTACTACTAGCTACATCACCCGCTAATTCTAAAGCTAAAGTACCTTCGGCGATAATTGTTGGACCTGTATATGTGTTTACTGCTGATGAGATTAATGCGCCTGGACCTGTTTTAATAAGGCTACCGCTACCATTAATAGTATTATTTATATTGAGATTAGCTAATGTGTTAAAAGTACCACCAGCAGCCGCTAAGGTAACCAGGCGATCCATCATAACGGACGATGTTGTTTGTAAAATACCACCATTTAAGGTTAGTAAACCTGCAGCATTGCCTAATTGTGCATCGTCAGAAATACTTAATATACCTTGGTTAATAGTCCATGGTGTAACAATACTGGGATCAGGCAACGAGCCAATCAAAGTCCAAGTACTATCCCCTGTTTTTTCATAATTAGTAAAATTTAAATATTGGCCACCGGTACTTAATAAGCCTACGTCAAAGGTAGCACTACCTGATCCACCTAAAGCCAATACATCATCGCCACAATCACATCCAATAACTAACCCAGAAATAGAGAAACCAGGCTGCAATTCAAGGCGATTTACACCCCCCAAAAAAACGATAGCCGGTGCTCTAAATAATTCATTACCAATATGATCGCCTACAAATCCGCCTTCTATAGTTCCGCGATTAATGATATTAAGATTGCCACCCATAATAGCAACGCCACCTGCACCAGCGAAACCCGATGCAGAGGTAGGAGATGAACCGCCCACACCACCATTACCACCACTAATCATACCAGCGTTAACTAAAACACCCCCACCAATAGCTTCAATCCCTACTCCTCCTTCTCCACCATTACCTGGTGTAGCATCTTGAGAAGCAACATCGCCCCCACTGCCTCCAGCCCCACCACTAATAAGACCATTATTGATAATATGATTGTTTTCAATAAACAATAAACCAAAACCACCAGAGCCGCCATTACCCGCTATACTTGCAGCACCTAAGCTCTCTCCACCGTCTCCACCATTACCGCCAATAATATTACCTATATTATTAAGTTGAGAGCTAGTAAACGCAAAAATGTCTATACCATCTCCGCCGCTACCTCCATTGCCAGCTGAATTAGTAATACCGCCACTATCGCCACCACCTATACCACCTAAGCCACCATTGCCACCTATAATATTGCTGATATTAGTTAAATTAACTGCTTCGTTAAATAGCATCCCGGTACCACCGCCACCACCGCCGCCACCCCCACCTAACGAAGAACCACCATTACCGCCATTTCCGCCAATATTATTAAATGAATTAGTTGCATTGCTAATAACTGTATTAAAAACAACAGCAGTACCACCACCGCCACCGCCGCCACCACCAGCGTCAAGGGAAGCGTTACCCCCATTACCACCGTTACCGCCAGTATTTTCACCAATTTCTACGGGAGAAAATAAAAATGTTTGACCAACACCACCGCCACCACCACCGCCGCCAGCACCACTAGTATTGCTACCCCCCCCACCACCACCGCCAGTACCTTGTCCAGTCAAAAAATTAGTACTACTACCGCCACCGCCGCCCCCACCGCCAGAAATATTACTTCCACCATTACCACCTTTAAAAGCGCCTAAACCGCCCTCTCCACTAGCTATAAAACCGCTGCCTCCCTCACCACCATCGATACCCCCTGCACCATCAAAATTTAATCCCCCCCCGTTACCACCTTGTGTTCCAGGCGGCGTCCCAGTGCCTGCAATACCACTATTGCCTGGATTAACGCCAATCCCATTACCGCCATTACCACCATTCCCACCGGTAGCAAAAGACGTCTCTGCTTCTTCTGTAATTACATTAACAATAAATTGATTATTAGCTAAAAGATCCGACTGCTTTATTAAATTTAAAAAATCGATTTCTACGTTAGCAAATGTGCATTGAGAAAAAAAACTACTTGCTATTAGGGATGCAATGATTGTTTTTTTAGATTTAAAAATTTTATTATCTTGATTTATCGAGACAGCTTTATTATTTTTCATGATAGCCTCACATCAAACAGATAGAAAATCATTGTAGAAAGATTAAAAACTAAAAAGCAAGCTTAAGAATATTAACTTCATTTAGCTACTGTTAGTTAAGTAACGTGAATTCGACATAAACTATATTTGCTATAGCTTATGTCGAATTTAGTTATGTTTAATCTGGATCCCGTATAAATGCTTGGTATTTTACGGGATAACGTTCGTTTAGCGACATAAAAGAGCCTTTGTCTCTTTTATGTTGAACTCACGTTAATTAAGGTAATTTTATGCAAAAAATTATGGTTGGATTGGGAATTATTTTCATAATTTTAGGCTTAGCATGGCCTTTAATTAAAAAATTAGGTATAGGCAGGTTACCTGGCGATATCCTTATAAAAAAAGGTAATTTTACTTTCTATTTTCCAATTACCACCTCAATTGTCATTAGTTTAGTTATTATGATTATTTTATGGCTGATAAATCGCTAAGTGTTAAAATTTATACTTTTGCGCTGCCAAATGGATCATTTTTATAAATTTTTAATCCCAAAATCACCATTGCTATGATATAGATAATGTTTATACCAATATAGCAAATGATTGCGCCTAAAAGGTCTAACCAGCTAATAAAAATAATGCAAGCCACAAATTGAAAAAGTAATAGGCTAAGTGTTAACTTAGCTCCAATTTCACTGCCTCTATGAGAGTATTGAATCATTTTTGATAAAGGCATTGTAATTGAATAAGTTAAGATATTTATTAAACATGCGTAAGTGTACGGTAATGCATTCATGAAATGAGATTGGTACAGTAATAAAATTTGTTTAGCAAACAAACCTATTATTAGCATCACTATTAAAGCAATCCCAACACAAATTAATAAGTATTTTTGAATCACCTTTTTAAGCGCTTCGCGGCTTTGAGCAAAAGAAGCAGAAATATCCGGTCCAATTAATATACCGATTGGAGCGATAGCAATAGCAGCAATGGCAATAATAGAAGTAACAGCTGCAAATAAGCCAACTGAGCCTTCCTCATTACTTAACCACTCAATGACTATCAATGGAATTACAGTAAAGACATAGCGATTTAAGTTTTGAATCGTATAACCATACATCTTCTCCTTCCACTCTATACTGGTATTTGCTAATTCAGGTTTAAATGAGTGAATATTTGAGCGCTTATAAAGAAAGGAAACGATTACTAAGATTAATAGATAACTTAAAATAAATCCTATTAACATAATATGAGGGAAATAGTGCTTATTATCATGAAGGAGGGCTGGATAGAGATAAAAATAAATGATTAAACTTAAAATAAAATAAAAAATAGTCTGCAGTAAGCTTAATAAAATTGCTGTACGCATATAGTTAATGGCTCGAAAATACTGCATTGAGATGGTATATAAAGATAAAGCAACTGTACCCCAAAGAAATAAATATAATGGGTGGCCTATATCGAATAGGGTTATATTTTTAAGAGCAGTGGCTAAAGCAATAAGGGTAACTGCGCCAATACATCCTAATACCATAACCCACAAATAAAGGGGCTTTAGAAAATGTGAAACGTCCTCTGTTAGACGCACTATCGTGCTATATTTACTTTGCACATAATACTTAGGAACGTAGTAAGCAATAATTGAGTCAATCCCTAAAGTAATCAGGGTCGCAATTAAAAAGAGCGAACTTGTTGCTACAGCGTAATCACCAAACAAAGCTTCACCAGCATGCCTGGCAACCAGCATGTTAATAATGAACAGCATAAGCTGATCAGCGATAATAATGATTAGATTTAAAGCAAAATCCATGTGTTAAATTCATTAATAAATTCTATTAAAACTATTTTAATTTTAGAAATAAATGCCTAGACTTGATTTGTTACTATTTAATTAGATTTTTAAGGCCTCACTTAAGTGTAGATTAAATTTATCAAGTCTGACTAATATAGTATCACCTACTAAGTTTTATATTACGCTGCTAGCTCTTTTGCCTACTCATTTAGCTTTGTCTAAAATTAGAGGGCGGCGCTATATATTAACAAAGTTATCCACAGAGCTAATAATTAGACCGAATTTGTTTTTTACAAATTAATAATTAAATACAATGACTTAAACTAGAAAATAACTTTATTGAAATTTTACTCAAAATTTAATCACATAGTTATCCACAGCTAATCCTCAATACTTTTAGGCAAAAGTTACTCAGGATTTAAGTAAGTGCGCCGATCATGCATAGTTTCAATACTATTAATGACAGTTTGCCGGCTAATTTCATGTATTAAAGGAATAGAAGATAGAGGCATATTTTCATAAATGGCGTACGCAATAAAGAAACTATCTTGCCAGGTCTTTTCATTTTTACGAGATTTAGCTTTAAGCCATATAGTAATCCATAAAAAATGAAAAAGCCATTTCTCTCGATTTAACTCCATTTCCTGCTCTATAACGGCTTTAATAGCATCTTCAATCACGCAAAGTTTTACACCATCTACAAAGCTACTGCAACGGTTTACTAACTTATCAACATTAGCATTTTCAATATACCAAGATTCTGTAAAAGACTTGGTTTTAAGCCAATTTTTTGAGCGTTTAAATGAAGCCTGCATTTTATCTGGGGTAAAAGGAGAAATTTTTACACTTAATTCTTCTATTAATCCTGTTACGTCTAGTATACGAGGATAAAAGTTTATATTTAAAAGCTCTTGAATTTCTAATAAATGCAGATCCGGCATACCACCTTGTTCAATTGTTAGCGCTAGAAAGTGCTCTGTTATTATTTGCAAATAAGTCAGATCTACTTCTCTTAAAGTAATATTGTCATCAAATGTTTCATCATAATACTTTTTGATATCTTGTATTTTAATGGGTGGCGTTAACCAGGCATCTTTAATCCCTAAACCATGCTTGAGCAATAAGCCACAAAGTCGATTTTTCCTACCTTCCTTAATATGTATAAATAGACCTTGGGCACCACTGCCATCGACCTCACTGGCCTTAATTTTAATAATGGGAACACCTTTATTTGTGTTAAAAAGAACACCTTGCTTCCGTTGTTCCTTAATCCAGCGGTTAAACTGCTCATGATAAAGTGTTGAGTACCAATTTTTAATTGCTTGTAAGCGAGATAATGAAACTGAACTTAGAATAATCCTTGGCATTAAGTGTTCAAATGTTGCAATTACTATTTCTCTTACAGCAGGTTTAGGATGTAACAAAGTAAGAAGGGCAATTTCGTGGCCTTCTTCAATGCTATAAAGATCAATGACTAAATCAACAAAAAAATCAGCAGGCATAGCATGGCTTTGCGCAAAGAAATTTTCTGCAATATCAAAAGCAGAAAAATTAGAAAGCTCCTCTATCATATCCTTAATAGCGTCGAGATGATTTACTTCATCACTAACCTCATTGCTCTCATCATCTCCTTCAGCCAAAGTTAAATAAGCCTCCCGTAATTTGGGGGAAAGCTCTAAATGCACATCATAAAAAGCATTTAAAATAGGCAACCAAAATCCTAGCGAATGTTTACTCGTTAATATTGCGTCAGCCATGTGATCCATTAATTGATTTAATGTTTTCATTGCTAACTTATTTCCTGTCTCTTGAGCTGATTGTAATTGAGCAACACAAATATCAATAGCAAAGATACAAGCAGAATAATAAGGATTTTCCTCAGTGCTATTTTCTTCCTTTAAGGAAGCTATTAAATCAATAAGCTGCAGAGCTAAAACAGGTTCGTAAAGAAAAGGAGTAAAATTCTGAGGTTCAGGGTCAGAGTTATCTTCGATCAGATTAGCCATCTCAGCAATCCAATTCTTTAAGCTTTCAAAATGAGTGCTCATGTATGCTTAGGTACCTCTCTAGGTTTGCCATGTTCATCAATTGCAACAAAAACAAATGTACCTTCTGTAACGCGAAACTTACCAAAACCTGTAGCGGGCTCAGCCCATACTTCAACATCTATTGTCATAGAAGACTTTCCTAGCTTAACTAGCTCAGCATAACAACTAACTATATCACCTACTCGCACAGGTTTAAGGAAAGTCATAGAATTAATTGCTACCGTTGCCGCTCGTCCCTGCGATAACTTTTTAGCCAAAACACCCGCAGCTAAGTCCATCTGCGAAACTAACCAGCCGCCAAAAATATCACCATTTGCATTAGTATCAGCTGGCATTGCAAGAGTTTGGATAGTAACCTCACCTCTAGGGACTTGAATCATTATGAACCACGCTTTAATTTTGCTAAAGCATCTGCCATCGCAGTATTAAATATTCCTTTTTTACTAGTCGAAACAACCCCTTTTTTATGTTGATCTGCTTTCTTAACTATCGTTTTCTTCTTTATAGGTAAGGCTTTTTCTCCTTTTTCCCTTTGCTCAGGACTTACCGTTTTCTTAGCAGGCACTGAAGCTTTATCTTCCTCAAGCCTCATACTTAAACCAATTCGTCGCCTTTCTTTGTCTATTTCAATAACCTTCACTTTAATTATATCACCTGCCTTAACAACAGCATGTGGGTTAGTAACAAATTTATTAGTCATTGCTGATATATGTACAAGCCCATCTTGATGTACACCAATATCGACAAACGCACCAAAATTAGTAACATTGCTAACTACACCCTCAAGGATCATCCCTTCTTTAAGATGATTAATGTCTTCTACACCCTCTTTAAAACTAGCCGTTTTAAATTTTGGCCTTGGATCGCGCCCTGGCTTTTCAAGTTCCTTTAAAACATCCTTTATAGTTGGTAAACCAAAGTGCTCATTAACATAATCTTTAGCATTAACGCTTTGCAAAAGATTATAATTGCCAATCACTTCATTAAGTGAAACGCGTTGAGTAGTTAATATTTTCTCTACTAAAGGATAAGCTTCAGGATGTACTGCTGAAGCATCTAAGGGGTTTTCACCATTGATAATACGAAGAAACCCAGCACATTGTTGAAAGGTTTTATCACCCATTCGAGGTATTTTTTTTAATTGCTCTCGATTAATAAACTTGCCATATTCATCACGATACTGAACTAAATTTTTAGCTAAAGATTCATTAAGCCCAGAAACACGCGTTAATAAAGCTACGGAGGCAGTATTGACATCCACACCAACTAAATTGACACAATCTTCTACAACACCATCTAAACTACGAGCTAGACGGCTTTGATTGACGTCATGTTGATATTGTCCTACACCAATTGCTTTTGGCTCAATCTTTACTAGCTCAGCCAATGGATCTTGGAGACGTCGTGCAATCGAAACAGCACCTCTTATACTTACATCTAAATCAGGAAATTCTGCAGCAGCTAACTCAGAAGCAGAGTAAACAGAAGCGCCTGCTTCGCTAACCATAACCTTAGTTAATTTAAGATCTGGGTACATTTTAATCATATCATTGACTAAGCGTTCTGTTTCCCTTGAGCCCGTCCCATTACCAATACTGATTAAACTAATATGATATTTAGCAGCAAGTTTAGCTAATTCACCAATAGCTTGATGCCACTCATTATGAGGCGCAAAAGGAAACACAGTCGTATAATCTATAACTTTTCCAGTCACATCGACTACGACAACTTTAATACCTGTTCGAATACCTGGATCTAATCCAATTGTTGCTTGAGAGCCTGCAGGCGCTGCTAATAATAAATTACGTAGGTTACGAGCAAATACTTGAATAGCTTCTTCATCAGCAAGCTCACGTAAACGAGCAAGTAATTCGAGTTCTAACTTAGTAAATAGTTTGATTTTCCAAGTCATTTCTATAGTTTCTAATAACCATTTATCTGCTGCGTTGCCCTGATTCGTAATATTAAAAAAAGTAGCAATACGCTGTTGACCATAATCCTGATTATTAGAGAGCTCTAATCTAAATTGTAAAATACCTTCACGACGTCCCCGAAATAAAGCTAAAGCGCGGTGGGAAGGTATCTTTTTAATAGGTTCAGCGTAATCAAAATAGTCACTAAACTTAGCAGCATTGTTAGCTTTTTTCTCATCCCCTATAGCAGTGGATTTAAGCGCAATATGATTCCACAAATATTCACGTAGCTCTGTGATAAGCTCAGGCTCTTCTGCAAAACGTTCCATTAAAATCTGCCGAGCGCCTTCTAAAGCGTCTTCAGCTGTGAGAATACCAAGCTCATTGTTAATGTATTGTTGTGCTTTTTGTAAGGGCTCTTGTGTTGGCTCTTGCAACAAACTATCAGCTAATGGCTTTAAACCGGCCTCTTTAGCCACCTGTGCTTTAGTACGACGTTTTGGGCGATAAGGCAAATAAAGGTCTTCTAGACGCGTTTTAGTCGCTGCCGCCAAGATCAACTGCTCAAGCTCAGGTGTTAATTTATCTTGCTCACGAATTGATTGTAAAATAACATTACGACGTTCATCCAATTCACGAATATAGTGTAAGCGTTCAGCTAGTTTTCTTAATTGGGTATCGTTAAGGCCGTCTGTTGCTTCTTTTCGGTAACGTGCAATAAAGGGCACTGTCGCACCTTCATCAAGTAAACGAATAGCCGCCTCTACTTGTGCGATCTGAACTTTGAGTTCCTGCGCTATAATCTCTGCAGCCGATATCATTTCTTGAGCCATTCACATCCTCGCAAAACATTAATTAAAACCTTGCTATTATACACTCATTACCATTGGTTTTGCGAACTTTAGCAACAGCATTTTTGATGCTTTAAATGGTTAGAGTATATTAAATGAATTAATCTCTATATGATTGTCTAATTTAGATTAAT
Organism: Legionella busanensis; assembly: GCF_900461525.1. NCBI lineage: Bacteria > Pseudomonadati > Pseudomonadota > Gammaproteobacteria > Legionellales > Legionellaceae > Legionella > Legionella busanensis. The sequence continues at coordinate 3,293,066 of NZ_UGOD01000001.1, forward strand.
TAATAATGAGAATAGATATGTCTATTTCAAACTCAAATCCATTTTGTTGGCATGAACTAATAACGCCACACCTAGACCAAGCCAAGGATTTTTATACTAAATTATTAGGGTGGCAATTTATAGAACATACTATTAATAATTCAATCTATACTATGATTATTATAAACGATAAGGAGTTTGGTGGTATTAAACAAATGACCTTGGATAGTGCGAGCGACAGCCGGGCCCAATGGCTAAGCTATCTCTCTGTTAATAATCTTAATTCTATTTTAGACCAAGCAAAAAAATTAGGTGCAATTATTAAAACACCTATGACAGCGATAGGAAATTATGGACACTTTGCAGTAATTACAGATCCCACAGGCGCCACTGTAGCTCTTTGGGAGCCACAATCTAAATGCGCTATGGAAACTCAATAAGATAACTCTAAATTTTAAACTATCTACTGCTTAAACAGATATAAAGAATTATTCAACGGTAACTGATTTTGCTAAATTACGTGGCTGATCAACATCTGTACCCTTGGCTACTGCTACATGATAAGCAAGTAACTGTAGTGGAATAGTGTAAATAATTGGTGCAATCCAATGTCCGCATGTCGGTACTGGAATTAATTGTGCTCCATTAGGCTGCCATGCTTGTGAGTCATCCACAAAAACAATTAACTGGCCACCACGAGCGCTAACCTCATGTAAATTTGATTTTAATTTATCTAATAGCTCATCATTAGGCGCTATGGCAATAACTGGCATTGCATCATCAACTAAAGCAAGAGGTCCATGCTTTAATTCTCCGGCTGGATAAGCTTCGGCATGAATATAAGAAATTTCCTTAAGCTTTAATGCGCCTTCCAAAGCAACAGGGTATTGAACGCCTCGACCTAGAAAAAGTGCATGTGATTTAGTTACAAATAATTGTGATAAAGATTCAATACGCTTATCCATTTGTAAAACACGCTCGCAGCAAGCTGGTAATTCTTTAAGTTGATTTAATAGTTCTGTGGCACGTTCATCATTACATAATGCCGTAGCTAACATTAAAAAAGCAGCTAATTGAGTAGTAAATGCTTTAGTTGAAGCAACACCAATTTCAATACCTGCTCGAGTTAAAAAGACACAATCTGCTTCGCGAACCAGAGTACTTGTTGAAACATTGCAAATAGCTAATGTGGCTAGATAGTTTAAAGACTTGGCTTTATGGAGAGCTGCCAATGTATCAGCAGTCTCGCCAGACTGAGAAACAGCGATAAAAAGTGTACCTCTATTAACTACTACATCGCGATAGCGATATTCACTTGCTATTTCCACTTGAGCAGAAATACCAGCTAAAGATTCCAACCAATAGCGAGCAACAAGTCCCGCGTGATAACTCGTTCCACAAGCTATAATATGAATTTGTTTAATATCTTTAAAGAACTTAGCAGCCTCAACACCAAAGCTCGCTCTTACAATCTCTTGTGAAGCGATACGGCCCTCAAGGGTATCTGCTAAGACTTTACTTTGCTCATAGATTTCTTTCAACATAAAATGACGATATTTGCCTTTATTTATAATTTGACTATCGCCATTAAATGCATGTGCCTGTCGATTTACTGACTGACCATTATTATCATAAATATCAATTTTACCATCATGTAAATGAGCACTATCACCTTCTTCAAGATAGGTTACTTTCTCAGCGAACGAACCTAAAGCAAGAGCATCAGAAGCTATAAATTGTTCATTAATACCTGAACCAAGTACAAGTGGACTGCCCTTTCTAATAGCCACCAATTCATTTGGACATTGCTCATGAATGACACCTAAAGCAAATGCGCCATGCATTAATTTTGCGGATTCTTGTACAGCACGTAATAAGTTTTCATATTGTTGATAATGGTAATGAACTAAATGAGCTGCTACCTCAGTATCTGTTTCTGAAGAAAATTCATAGCCAGCCTTTTCTAACTGCGCACGTAAAGCATCATGATTTTCAATAATTCCATTATGAACAACTGCTATTTGTCCATTAGAAAGATGAGGATGAGCATTTTCCTCACAAGGTTTTCCATGAGTTGCCCAACGTGTATGAGCAATACCTAAATTGCCACTAACAGCGGTTTCTTTCATAGCATCGGCTAAAGCTTGTACTTTACCCTGAATACGGACCCGTTTTAAATGACCTGTATTATCGATAACTGCGATACCTGCAGAATCATAACCTCGATATTCAAGACGCCTAAGCCCTGCTAATAAAATCTGACTAATATCGCGTTGAGATACTGCGCCTATAATTCCGCACATATCGCATCACTCCTTAATTTAATTTCCAGTATTGGCATACTGCTTAAATTAGAAACCGTGCAGTATGCCATAACAAATAGCCTTATTTAAATATTAGCTTTTTATAAGGTACGCACAATTCGCTTTATAGCCATGCGCTTTCATTAATAAACAAATTTCATCAGCTAAAAATAAATGTGCTTTAGTTGTTGGGTGAATCTCATCCCAAAAGAGGTAATCATCAGGATTACTACAAACATGATAATTTTTCTCATTAGGCGAAAAACTTTTATCTTGATACTGGAGCGCTTCGGCATATTCAAGCACGAAGTTGCCCTTAAACGGCGAATCTTTTAATGCCTTATACATAGGGAATTTAACATCTATACAAGCATCCGTTACATTTTTAAACCCAAAAAGTGCAGGATTTTCGATCGCTTTAAATAAAATAGGCTGAATATCGATAAAGAGAAAATCAGCATCAGGGAAAGTACTTTGCCATTCAGTTACTTTATGCGCTAAACGTTCATTATGAGTTTGACTCACAAAATTTAACAATTCACTATCCGCTGTATTGTTATATTTAGGGGCAACACCTACTGAAGGCACGCCTAAAATAACAAAACGTTTGGCACCAGCTTTAACTAATTTTTGTAATGAATAGTCTAAGCTTGCAATAACATTATCTATATAAGCACTTAATTTAGTAGGCTCATAATTATCTTCGAATCTAAACGTGTTTAAATAATCATTACCACCAATGAAAACAAAATAAACCGGTTCATCACTTAAATTCTTATTAATTAATAACTGAGCTTGAATATTTAACCCTAAGCTGGGAGGAATTAACTTACCAACGATTAAGTTTTTTACTGTTAACAATGGATGACGTATTAGATTCCATACCGTTAATTGATGATCATAGGTAACAGTCCAACTACCTCCAAATGCGTTATTAACAAAATAGCGTTTATCTTCTCTATCTATATAAAGCATTGGTGCTAAATACTCAGCCCACACCCGACCATTAGAAAAATGGTCTTGCCAGTAAGGTTCGCCAGGTAAAATTGGTGCTTTTTTAACCTTGGAAATAAGGGATGCAAGCATAGGCCCAACCCCTGTATCAAAAAAATCAGTTACTATATCTATGCCTGTATCGAGCAGGATTTGAGGAATATAATATTCGTCTGCAAATTCAGTCATTTTATTAATAACAAAAACTTTTACAGGATAAACAAGGTAAGCGGGACTTTCTTCTTGTCGTAAGCTTTTTAAAAGATGCGTAGTATTACCGGTATCAGATAGACTATCGCCAAAAATTACCATCGATTTAACAGGCACTTCTGCTTTTACCATAATAGGTAAAAAGAATGATAGTATAAATAAGATCCTGCACAACTTTGTGCAATATGACATAGTCCCCTCCTTAGGTTAAAAATTCCTTTTATATCTTTACTGCTTAAAATTCAATCATTTGGTATAACAATTTTACATAATTGTCATTAATTTGAAAATAGAGATACTTTTAGATTAAAGACTGATGTCTATTTATTGTCAATCTGTTTATCATGTAACTCTTTATTTTTGTCTATTATAATTAAAATTTGTAATAACTTAGTCAATGTTTTATTTATTTAATTTCAAGCACTAATTCTTCTTTTCAATTAATAATTATTTTTCTTTAATAACCTTGATCGATCCCGTTGCCAATCTCGCGCTTTGATAGTATCGCGTTTATCATGTGTTTTTTTACCTCTTGCTAAAGCTAATTTCATCTTTACACGGTTTTTGCGCCAATATAATGATAAAGGAATTAAGGTATAGCCTTGCCTTTCTACACTACCAATTAATTTATTTAATTCTTGCTTGTTTAATAAAAGTTTACGTGTCCTTATAGGATCAGGATATAAATGCTTTGCAGCAGTAGGTAAAGGCTGAATTTGAGCACCTAACAAAAATGCTTCATTGTGCTTAATAATGACATGTGCATCAGATAAATTTATCTTACCAGCACGTAAACTTTTTACTTCCCAACCCTCAAGCACTAAACCTGCTTCATATTCATCTTCAATAAAATAATCAAAACGAGCTTTCTTATTTAGAGCTATAGAAGCATCGTGATTTTTACTACTCATTAATCGCCTAACAATAAAATACTAAAAGTTAGAGTATAACATCGGCTAGGAAAATTAATGAAGCTATAAAATAATATTCTAAATGAAAAATCATTAAACAAAACACGGGTAAAATCTTACTAATTTCGATTTATTAATTTGTAGGCTAACTATAACTTTGGTAATAATGCATCACTCTCTTGGTGTAGCGCTGAATTTGCGCACAAAATGTGATTAGACGGTTATTTAGTACTCAAGATTGATCACTTACTAAATTTGTTTGTTGAATTGTATTTATAAAGATAAAATAAAAAGTGTATTTAAATTTAGGAGAAGTCATGAAAATTGGTGAAAAAGTACCCGATTTTCAATTTGCAGCAACAAACGGTATTAACGCCAATTTAGCGGATTACCAAGGTAGTTGGGTAATACTTTATTTTTATCCGAAAGATGCAACACCAGGCTGTACAACTGAAGGGCAAAATTTTCGTGATTTATATATAAATTTTCAAGCATTAAATGCTTTAGTATTTGGTGTTTCTCGTGACAGCATGAAGTCCCATGAAAAATTTAAATTAAACCAATCTTTTCCTTTTGAACTTATTAGTGATACTGATGAGAAATTATGTGCCTTATTTGACGTTATTAAAATGAAAAATATGTATGGCAAACAAGTAAGGGGAATAGAACGTAGTACTTTTCTGATTAACCCGCAAGGTATTTTAACTTATGAATGGCGAAAGGTTAATGTACCTGATCATGTTGATGAAATATTAGTTACGTTAAAACAGTTACAGAAAGAATTTAATTAAGAGCTAACAATGTTATAAAAAGAGACCTTGACGGCGACTAGTCAGGTTACACAATGAATACTTTGGCTGATGGAGTGGGTTATGGATAACAAAGGATATAAAAATAAGCTTTTTGTGCTCGATACAAACATAATGATGAGTGATCCAACAGCAATTTATCGTTTTGATGAGCATGATATCTATTTACCCATGGTTGTTTTAGAAGAATTAGACAGCCATAAAACAGGACTTTCCGACGTAGCTCGTAACGTTCGACAAACAAACCGAATGTTAGTTGAGTTGATGAGTGGTGCAACTCACAAGCAAATTGTTGAAGGTCTTTCTATTCCCAGCTTCCTACATCATGACAGTAATAAAACAACTGGGCGGTTGTTTTTCCAAACAGACGATTTTGAGCAAATAGGCTCAAGTACATTGCCCGGCCATAAACCTGATAATACATTATTAGCTACGGCACTTGGCTTACAAAAAAAATACCCGGAACGGCAAATTATTATTATTTCTAAGGATATTAATTTACGAATTAAAGCAGGTATTTTAGGCATCAAAGCGGAAGATTATTACAATGATCAAGTGCTTGATGATGTTAGTCTCCTGCATAGTGGTTTACATTTCTTGGAAAATAATTTTTGGGATACGCATGTTAAGGATATGAACGCTTGGCAGGAAAGTGGTAAAAGTTTTTATAAAATTAGCGGCCCTATAACGCATCATTGGAATGCTAATGATTGTTTAAGTACTGAAGATAATCAATTTCAAGCTATTGTAAAAAAGGTTGAAGCAGAGCATGCAATCATTCAAGTTGCTCGCGATTATACGCAACCAAAACACACGGTTTGGGGCATTAACGCGCGTAATAGGGAACAGAATTTCTCCTTAAATTTATTACTCGATCCTGACATCGATTTTGTTACCCTGCAAGGTTCAGCTGGTACTGGAAAAACCCTACTTACAATTGCAGCTGGTTTAACTCAAGTTTTAGATCAAAATCGCTACGCCGAGATTATTATGACTCGGGTAACTATTCCAGTTGGCGAGGATATTGGCTTTCTGCCTGGGACGGAAGAAGAAAAAATGACGCCTTGGATGGGCGCTTTAATGGATAACCTGGAAGTACTACATAGCTCGCAAGAAGGGGGCAGCTTTGGACGTAATGCGACCCAAGATCTCTTACAAAATAAAATTAAAATTCGTTCTTTAAATTATATGCGGGGTCGAACTTTTTTAAATCGATTTATCATCATTGATGAAGCCCAAAACCTAACACCTAAACAAATTAAAACCTTGGTAACCCGTGCTGGCCCCGGTACTAAAGTTGTTTGCCTAGGTGATATTAAGCAAATTGATACGCCTTATTTAACTGAAACAACCTCAGGTCTAACGTTTGCCGTTGATCGATTTAAGCATTGGGAACATAGTGCACATATGACGCTGTTACGTGGCGAACGATCAAGACTTGCTTATTATGCAGCTGAGCATTTATAGTACGTCTTTTAAAAGAGGATAACCGATGAACAATCATGCCATCACCTTCGATGATGTATTATTAGTCCCTTCTTATAATCATCATGAATCGAGGCGAGTCGTTGATATTAGTATGACTGATCGCTTAAGTAAGCTTAGCTTACAACTGCCAGTCATTAGCTCCAATATGGATACTATTACTGAAAGTAAGATGGCTAATTTTATGCACAGTAAAGGCGGTATTGGTGCCTTACATCGCTTTTTAAGTATTGAAGATAACATTGCCGAATTTAAGCGGTGCACGGGCCCTGTATTTGTTTCTGTTGGTTGTAGTGAAGCTGAATTACAACGCGCTGAAGCATTAAGGGATGCAGGAGCTGATTACTTTTGTGTTGATGTTGCTCATGCCCATGCTAAATATGTAGGTAAAACATTAAAAAGTCTAAGGCAAGTATTAGGCTCTCGTTGTATTATGGCAGGTAATGTTGCAACTTATGCTGGCGCTGACTATCTAGCTTCTTGTGGCGCTGATATCATTAAAGCAGGTATTGGTGGCGGCTCGGTATGTAGTACTCGGATTAAAACTGGCTTTGGTATTCCCATGCTAACCTGTATACAAGATTGTGCACGCACCGATCGCTCAATTGTTGCTGATGGTGGTATTCGTACCTCAGGTGATATTGTTAAAGCGTTAGCGTTTGGCGCTGATTTTGTCATGATTGGTGGTATGCTTGCTGGCACCGAGCCAACGCCTGGTAATGTTATTACTAAAGAAAATGGAACAAAAGTTAAGCGCTACCGAGGCATGGCATCTCGCGAAGCACAAGAAGAATTTTTAGGTCAGATGCATGAATGGAAGACAGCAGAAGGAGTCGCTACTGAAGTAGTATATCGTAATAATCAAGAAGCTATTATTGCAGATATCATTGGAGGGCTACGTTCTGGGTTAACTTATGCTGGAGCAGATTCTATTTCAGAATTACAGCGTAAATTAAATTATGTGGTGGTAACACAAGCTGGTCGTTTGGAAAGTTTACCGCATAAGTTAATAGAAGCTTGACACAACAAGAAAAGAGCCCTAACTATGTTAGGGCTTTATCAAAGTACCATTGCTACTTCGGCTAGTTCAGAGGCGTCAACTCCTGCAGCAGCGTCTCCTCCTCCGCTTAAACCATCACTCTGTTTCATGAAGTCGTTATTAAAACTATCCATTGGATTACTACTTTTCTTAGACTCTTTTTTATCGGAAGACTCCTCTTTGTTTGAATCATCGTCTTGAAATAATGCCTTCATTGCCTCTTCCATAGTTGCTTGTACCGAATTGCAACTTAAAGGGCTTAGCATACCCATAGTATCTGCAGGAGATGGACTTGAAGCCATAATAATTACCTCTATTCACTTTATAAAATAATAAAATTTAAGCTTAATTAGCTGTATTGAGCTTGACTCAATTATTAACATCACTAAATAATTAAATAGTTTAATTAAATTAAATTTTACTGCAACTAAGTTAATTATAAACCATTTTGTTTTAATTTTTACACTTTTTTAGCAATTAAGGTGGCTTAATGAAGCATGAAGACTTGCGCTGTATTTATATGGGTAAGCAGCTATATACAGTCAACAGTGAAGATTTAGACATTATAGCACCTAAAAAATTAAACAATCGGAAGAGTCGTAGCGCACTCTTACTTTTGCATGGCTTTTCCTCTACACCTGGCGTTTACCGCTTTTTATTACCTCATATTAAAGATTTTTACGATAGTTTAATTATACCTGCTTTGCCGGGCCATGTAGAAAGTATTCAAGCGTTTAGTCAAATAAAAGACAGCGAATTACTGCAGTTTGCTGAGCAAACATGCGCTTCTTTGGTAGAGAAGTATCAATATGTAGATGTCTTAGGATTATCATTAGGCGGACTTATTGGTTGCCACTTAAGTAATAAATTTGACTTACGCCACTTATATCTACTGGCGCCAGCTTTGGATTTAACCCTAAATATCACAAAAACAATGTGGTTAATTCAATTTTTGCAAGCCCTGGGTTTTCGTAATATACGCAGTGCAGCAGGAAATATCTACCTATCTTTGGCACAAGAAAAAGTTTATCAGCAGATGACTGTTAAGAGGGGCTTTAATTTAGATGAGTTTAAAGGCGGCGAAATTGCTTATCGCCAAATTCCTCTAGCAGCTAGCCTTACTATATTAACGCTTATTAAAGAGTTTCAATTTATCATACCCAAATGCCCTACTGATTTATTTTTAGGAGCCCACGATAAAGTAGTTAATAGTCAGCAAGTTGCTAAGCGTTTTGCAAATCAAGCTCATATTAAAACTCACTGGTTACCTAATTCGGCTCATGTTTTACCATTAGATAATGATATTGAAGTTATTATTCAATCTATTAAAACCAACTTCCAACCTTTGCAATCTAAAAAATAGTATGAAATAAAGGCTCATTTTTAGAGAGCTTTTAAATTATTGCTTATAATGAAATAAAGAAAGAATAGAATTCTTCTAAAACTACTAAAGTCTTTTTTGGATGAGAATTAATAGTAGTTTCCTAAGAATTCCAATGTTCGTATAGCTGAAGGAACAGTTTAATGAGCAATAAAAAAATAATTATTTTGGCTGATGAGAACTATTCTTTAGACGCCGATTTTACGCCGTCCCACTCAGTGGAATATATTCAAACATTAGATGATTTTTCTGCTAATGAATGTTTCTTATTGGCTCTTAAAGTTACTCAAACGACCTCATGGACTTTGCTTCAGCAGCTAAGAAAAATGCCAAATGCTCAACTTACTCCTCTCTTTTATATAGGCGAAATTGATGAACGGCTTTCATCTTTGTATGACGGCCCATTAGATGAAAAAGCCCTTGAAATAGCCGACCGAATAAATGAGCTTATTACTCAAATTTCAGCCGAGTATACGCATGCTATAACTTATTTAGAGCAATTAATTTTAAGTTATTTATTCACTCGTAAAGACTATTTATTAACAGGTTTTATTGACTATCATGTGCCCTCGGGCATTGAGTACCCTTTAGTACGTTTTTTAAATCCCAATAATGAAGAAAAAGATAGTTGGGCCTTTTTAGAAACAATGGCTGATGATGGCTTGTTACAACCTCAGTTAATAATTGGCGAAGTTCAATTATGTCCAACTTGCCAATCACCAGCCCTTTCCGGTGCGGAACTTATCCGTTGTACTGTGTGTAAGAGCAGCATATTAAAAGTGTCTCTTGATCCAAATAACAACAAATATTGTCCCTACTGCCAAACCAAATTTGAATCTCAAGCGGCAGCCAGTGAATCATTTGAATTAAAAAATGAGCTTCCCTTTTACAGGCCTTCTTTCGCAGAAAAAACAATCACCTGTTTAGATTGCAAGAGACAATTATCGCAAACAGAATTACTAACGAAGAAATGTTTTACTTACGTAATTACAAATGAGGGTAAAAAGTTTGTTAAAGGAATTTCTTTTAAAAGAACATACCTTATAAGTGACAAAGCGCCTATTCAATCTGTAACAGATACTAATAAAGAGCTCACTACTGTATACTCTGTCCAAGCCCTGCCCACTCGGGGTTGTTTTTCCGTAATACTTGATTTAACATCGAATTGGCAAGATAAATTGATTGCTCTGCGCAAGCTAAGCTACTATCAACTAACTCCTCTTTTTTATTTGGGCGAATTTATAACCTCACCAGAATTAATGCCACTCTTTGATGGCCCTTTTGATAATAATTCCATTCTTATTGCAAATGATATTAATGAACGTATTCAACGTTTGTATTTTAATGAAAATAATCAATTTATTGGCCAATATGAATGGTTTATATTAAGTTATTTATTCACGCGTCCTAAATTACGTTTATTACCTCAGTTAAATCATCAAGTAACACAAGCTTTTACTTATCCAGTACTTGATTTATTTGGGCAACCGCAAAAGGAAGATACGTGGGAATATTTACAAGACCTAGTCACAAGCGGATTTTTAAAACAAGGGGCCGCACATAGTGAAATACAAGCTTGCCCGAGCTGCCATGCAGGTCTTTTAAATTTTACAAGTAATTGTCCAAACTGCCATTCTGTCGATATTCAAGAACAACAATTTATTCATTGCTTTACTTGTGGCCATATTGGCCCTATTTCTGAGTTTATGTTACGCGAACAATTAAGATGTAGCCGCTGTCATACCAAATTAAGACACATTGGCATTGATTATGATAAACCCTTGGAAGACAAATTATGCTTAAATTGCAAGCATTCTTTTTTTGAATATGAAGTTAATGTAACTTGCCTTGTTTGTAAAAAGCAATCTATGCCACAAGATTTACTAACTAGAAAATTATATGAGTACAATCTTGATCGCTATGGTATTAATATTATCACTGGAGTTAGACAGAATTTATTTAAAGAATTGCCTCAAATTTTTAAATTTTTAGAATTCAATGCTTTTATGGCTATTGTTAAATGGAATATAAAAATGGCTAAACGATTTAATAACCTTTCTTTTAGTTTACTAGCTATTAATATTTTAAATACGGATGATTTAATGCTTGAACTTGGTTTATTAAAAATGGAAAAGCTTTTACGTGAATTTTTTGAGGGATTAAGAACAGTATTTCGCGAAATCGATCTTTGTACTAAAAATGAAAATCAGCTTATATTTTTTTTACCGATGACTGATGAGCATGCCAGTTCATTTATAATAAAAAAAATAAGAGATTTTACTGAAAAAAATTGGCGCAGACAGGAAGCAAAAATTGATATTAGCTTAAGCTATGTTTCATCGCACGAAATCATTAAATTAAATTTAAATGAAAACTCATTATTGGCCGAATTACATGGGTGGAAAACCTATGAACAGTGATATTTTTTATGAAATAGCTTATCATTTAACGTCTATTTTTAAAAATAATCAAAATCTTAGCTTTGCCCTTTTATTCTTTCCCTATGTTATTTTTATGGAAATTCCCTATAGTATTATTGTTATTCTATCAAGCGTAAGAAGCTGGTTAAAAAAATATAGCTTATATGCCTATACAAATAGTTATCCCTTAGTGACCGTCATTATCACCGCTTACAGTGAAAGCAAGGCTGAATTAAACATCACAATAAGATCGCTAATAGAACAAAATTATCCTGGCAAAATAGAAAGCATTATTATTTTCGATAGTTCAGGTACAAATAGAGCTAGTATTTTTTTTGCTGAAGAACTGGTAAAGGCTTATCAAGGTATTCGTAATCGTGAATTTAGGTTAGTAAAAAAATTAACTCGTGGTGGACACGCTAATTCAATGAACCTCGGCTTAAGGCTTGCAAAAGGAGCGGTGTTAATTATGCTTGATGCCGATACATCAATTGATAATCAAACTATTAGTAAAGCAGCTCGCCATTTTGCTGACCCCGATGTTGTAGCCGTTTCTGGCGCAATTCGCGTTCGAAATTTTAAAGATTCAATATTAACCAGATTACAAGCTATAGAATATATGCTTGGAATTCAACTCGGGCGCTTTGGTTTAAGTGAAGTCAATGCTGTGAATAACATTTCAAGTGCATTTGGCGTCTTTAGAACAAGTTTTTTAAAAGTGATGGGTGGTTGGTTAAATGGTACAGCAGAAGATTTAGATTTAACCTTGCGTATTCATGCGTATAGTGCACGTTATCCAAACTTAAAAATTGTGCATGAACCCTATGCCGTGGCTTGGACAGCCGCACCTACTTCCATGCGCAAGTTATTAAAACAACGTATGCGTTGGGATGGCGATTTGTATTACATCTATGTACGTAGACACTGGCGAAAATTTAATTCTCAATTTTTAGGACGCACAAAAAATATTTTCATGATTTGGTACAGCCTATATTTCCAGCTGACATTACCCTTCGTTATTATGTTATACACACTTTGGCTACTCATTACCTATAACCTTGGCTTTTTAATCGCCATACATGTATTAATCTATATCTACTATCTCATAGCAGATTATTTTTTATTTGCTTTATTTTTAATTCTTGTCTCAGAGCGGCCGAAAAGCGATGCTAAGATGTTAGGCTGGATATTAATTATGCCCATTTATCTACAAATAATGAGACTTGTTTCTGCTTCCTTTATTATTAATGAAATGTTATTTAAATCACATCGGACTTCAACTATGGCACCATGGTATATAATTAAAAAAACAAAATAAATAAACAGATTATATAATATGGGTATACTTTTAAGGATAGAAAATAAAAAACCCTTAATTCCTGCGCCACCGCCTGGCGCTCGTAAGTTAGCCAGATTGCGCTGGCTTTTGCTGGTTCTTCTTCTTTGTCTTCCTTTAGGCTACTTATCGGTTAGGTTAATTCAAGATTACATTTTTGTCCGATTTAGTGGCATTATTATTTATGACACTTTGTTAGTTAGAGCGCCTGATGAGGGTTATATTAAAAGCATGTCAGTTCATACTGGTGAGTCTGTTCGACCTGGCGATTTAATATTAGAAATTGATTCTCCAAAATTAAACAATAAATTAATGAATTTAATATATGAAAAAGAAAGAATTAGTAAACTCATTATTAATGTAAAAAAATTTAATCAAGATGAGTTAGTTAATTCCTTAAAGGTAGCCGAAAAGGATATGATTGATAGTCAAAAAACGTATGAAAAATTCAAGGAGTATTTTAAAGGCGGCAATTTAATTACGCTGCAATTAGAAGAAGCAAGAAAAAATTATACGGCAGCGCAGCAAAATTATGCCAGTATTAAACAAAAAATGTCAGAAATTGCGCTACATCAAAATACTTCATTAGAAGTCAATTATAATCGCCGTTTAGCTGAAGTTGAGAGCGATATAAAAGTACTTAAAACCCACCTTAAAAACTTTACTGTCCGAGCGCCACAACAAGGAACAGTTATGAGTATAGAAACGCATGTAGGCGAATATGTCCCTATAGGAAAAGATCTATTAACCATTGTAACAAATGATAACTTACAGATTAAAGCTTATATAGAGCCTAAATATAGCGCAGTAGCTACCCATGGTAGTAAAGTTACTATTCAACTGCCCAATAATGATAAAATACCAGGAATCATTATTAATGATCCCCGTTATGCGCAACAACTTCCTTCTTCTGAAACGAATCCACTTGCAACGCGGCAAAATAAATTAATTGCTATTATTGCACCTAGAAAGCCAATACCGAAAGAATATCAAGTCTATGGGATTCCTGTTCAAATAAACTTAGATTAATTTCTGAAGTAAAGCCAAACCTAAACTATTAACGATTCGACATCTCAGTAATTTTTTCTATTGTCTTTTCACCACTAATTTCTAATTCACCATTAAAAAAGGCAAGTTGATGAGTATTTTTTATTTCCTGCTTCATCATTTTATTATAAATAAGCTTTTTTACGTCTTCATGGCCGAAAATATCAGCAATCTCATGCGGTAAAATACTAAATTCACCCTCTTCATCAGCTTCTCTTTTTTCTATAAAACTTTTGGCCCTTTCTTGCGCTTCTGTATCGCCATATTTTTCAACCATCTCGTTTATCTCTTCAATGGTTGCTTTATAAGGTTCAAATCTGCAACCCTCAACAGCAAGTAAAGCGGAAGCTATTTTAACCTTACCCGTTACTGCCACTGCAATAAGGGGAGTTTGCCCTGTTTCTGTAGTTTGATTAACATCAGCTTTCTTCTCAAGCAAAGTAGCCACCATCTCTTCATCGCTCTGGCAAACTGCTACATAAAGCGGTGACTCACCATTCTCTGTAGAAACTTTATGAATATTAGTGCGTTCATCGGCGATTAACATTTTAGCAGCCTCTTTGTAGCCCCATTCCACTGCAATATAAAGGGGAGTCTGGTTAAAGGAGTCAGCCTCATTTAATTTAGCCTCTTTTTTACCTAGTAATATTTTAATGACAGCTACTCGATTATTTTTGACAGCATTATGTAATGGAAGCTCCCTACGATCATGAGCATTAGGTTGATTCAGGTCAGCATTGTTTTCTAATAAAGCATTAATAACGTCTGTATAGCCTCTGCTTGCTGCAATATGAAGCGGGGTATCACCCTGGCCATTGACTGCATTAACATTAGCGTCATTTTTAATTAAAGCGAGAGCAGCGTTGACTTTGCCCTTTCGCAATGCAAAATGAAGAGGCGTTTCAGACTTAGAATTGACTTTAGCATCTTTTTTAATTAATGCGAGCGCAACGTCTATTTGACTCATTTGTAATGCACAATTAAGCGGTGTTTTGCCATTAGAGTTAATTTGATTAACATCAACACCATGTTCAATTAAAGCGAGGGCAATGTCAATTTTGCCATTTTGCAATGCAAAGTGAAGAGGCGTTTCATTCTTAGAATCGTCTAAATTAACTTTAGCACCTTTTTTAATTAACGCGACCGCAACTTCTGTCTGGCCTGTTAGTAATGCATAATGTAGTGGTGTTTCACCCTTGAAATTAACTAGATTAACATCAGCACCATGTTCAATTAAAGCGAGAGCAGCTTCTTTACTGTCCTTTCGTAACGCTAAATTAAGTGGTGTTTCTCCACCTTTAATACATTGATCAACTTGAGCCCCTTTTGCTATTAACTTAGCTATTACATCTGGCTTATGACCTAAGACTGCCATATGAACAGCAGTACCGTACTTTGCATTAACATAGGAAATATTTGCGCCTGCTGCTAATAATGGTTCGATTAAAGCAACCTGACCATTAAAGGCTGCGGCTTGTAAAGGAGTCTCACCTTCTCTAAATTTGCCATCTTCTGTATTTATCAAATCTAAGCGTTGTAATTTGGCTACAACCTCAATCTCTCCTCTCATCAGAGCTGAATGAAAATCATTACGCCTTACTTGCCTATAGCTTTTCATAAAATTAAACGTATCTTTATCTGCAGCAAACGCTTTAAGGACATTTACTGTCCCTGCTAATGGCAAATCCCATTCATTGGATCGATAATAAAGAATGGCCATAAAGACATCTTGACGCTCTTTATTTTCCATTAATTGGCGCCAAGAGCTTATTTGTTTTGTATAAGCTACTAGTGCCTCTATGAGCGGCTCCGGTAATGTTTTTCCATCAATTTTTTTACTATTTAAATACTTTACTAAGCTTTTAGCAGGTAAATTTTGTGCAATTCGTTCCTCTTCACTTAAGCTCTGATAATCCTTAAGCGCCTCAAATTCAAAATTTAGTAGTTTATCAATGGCCCATAATTGGCCTTGCATAATATATTCTAAAATTAAGTCGAGCCGTTCCTCAAGGTCAAGAGAAGCTAATCTTTCTTCCATAGCTTGAGAACAAATTTCTTTTTTAACCGGTGGTTTAGATGGTTGGCTTTTAGCATTTTTCTGTGTAGCTAGCTTCGGTGGTTGTTTTTTTACCTTACGAGTTTCTTTGGTAGGCTTTTCAATTTCAGTCTTAGAATCAGGTACCTTAAGATTAACCCGACTCAAATATGCTTCAAAAGAAGTTACATCATTCTTGCTTTCGGTTACTTCTTGCTTGGTTGCAGATGAGTTTTTTAAATAACGATTTTCAATCTCACGAATCATTTCACTTATTTTAGGATCAGGGTTAGATTTCGCCCTTGCCTTTAAGTCCTCAACACGTTTACGCCAGTCTTCTTCTGAAGAGACTTTGACTTCCTCACTTGGTGTATAATCTGCAGTGGTTTTATTAGTTAGCTTTTTTAATGGGTTACAAATAGCTGCAATATCGCGGTGTTTTTTGCCATCAAGCGGTTGATAAATAGTGAGAGCGGTTTGAGCGCGCGTAATGGCCACAAAGAGTTCATTAAAAATGTTATTATGACAGATATTGCCAGTCTCGCACCCTTTAGGTATTTTTCCTTCTCTTAAAGCTTGTTCTAAATCAATTTCTTTTGCCTGACTCATAGGCTTATTAGCCGCACTAAAGCTATCTTGCTCAAAGAATCGATATAATAATATTTCCTTAGCTTGTAACCCTTTCATCTGCTTAGCAGTAAAAACTCGTTCCCGGCCAAATTTTTTGACAGCATCATCAAAATATTTAGGGCTAGTTATCACAACAAAATCAGCATTAGCCTGATTATTTTTAGCAATTATCTCAAGTTTTTCGCTATCTTTTTCTTCGCTCTTAGGATCGTGGCCACCTAACCACTTCACATCCACACTCTTTTCTTTTTGTTGCTCAATACTTTTGATAAAGGGTAATTCATTATTATCAGTGACTGCTGTTCCACCAATAGCCTGATATTTAAGGTATAAGGCTGCATTAGCAAAACGTACAATTGGCTCAGCGCAACGATAAGATGCATGCAGAGTAGTCGTTATATTGTCAGTAATTTCTTTTTTTTCTCCCCCTTCCCAAAAAAGAGTTTTCAAAAAGGGAACGGTTGATTCGCTACCAGATAAGCGCTGATGGTCACCTACGCAAAGGACTAAATTCTTTCTAGATTTTTTTTCATCAATTTGTACTAATGATCTCAGTTGCTGCCTGGATAAATCTTGCGACTCATCTATCCCAATAAAATCATATTGCTCAGTAAGTTTAATTTCATTAAAGGATAAGTCGACTACTTTCTGTTGTTTATTTAGTTTATTTAGGTTATCAATATGCGTGCGATAGGTCTGATATACCTGCCAAATTGCCTCACGAGCTTTGGGGTCAGGAAATAAAGATAAATTATCGTTAACTCCTTTATTGTATTTTTCAAGGCTAGGATAACCAGACATAGTATGCATCTCTTGATAAACAAGTGAAGCATTGACCTCCCCCGCTGGTAAAGGCCTCTGATCTTTTTTTAGATTGCTATTATAGTGTTTGGCATATTTCAGGTACCACTCAGTAAATTCTTTTTCGCCTAGGAATGTGACTGCTTCCTCAGGATGATTGGCTCTATAAATGTCCTCTGGCGTTTGAAATTTAATGCAATCAATCCATTCAGGCTTAATGCTGGCATCCTCTTGACACATCTGCTTCCATTCTTTTTTCATTTGCTCGACCAAATATTGCGATTTCGCTAGTATTAAAATATTTGGCAGTTCGCCCTCTTCTTTCTGTGCTACCCAATGGGCCATATTATGTTTAATTAATGCTAAAAGCGTACTTGTTTTACCTGAGCCGGGTGCGCCATTGATAATTCTGGGTAAAGAAGCCTTCTTTAATGATTCCTGCTCATCATCTAAGAAAATGTACTGTTGATTAGTGTATTCTATTTGTGTTGTTTCTTTGATTAATATCCCTGATTTTTCTTCCTTACCTGAACCCATAGCAAAATAGGCTTGCCTTACCGCTTCTTTTTCTGCGTCGCTTAAACCTACTGCACGGCCGCCTTTTTTAAGATCCTTATATTCATGCCGAGTAAGTATTTTTGTTACAATCCAAACCTGTTCTCCTAATTTTGTTTTAATTGGACAGAGTATAATTCTTCTTTTTCGGTTATCGCGGATACTATAGAGAGGTTGATCGCCTTCAGTTTGTAATTTTTCTAATTTAAGCGAAGGATGTGATGGATTATCACTAAAGGTGGTAAGTGCTTTTTCATAAGTCTCAAAATCACTACTAAGCTCTTTCATTACTTGAGAACGAATAAAGACTTTCATTATAACTACCTAATAAATAGAAAACAAATTAGGCTTATTGTATCATAATTAAACAAAATGAATCAATATGTTTCATTTATAAGATAGACAAATACCAGGAGCTTATTTA
The DNA here is from genome assembly GCF_900461525.1 of Legionella busanensis. Lineage (NCBI taxonomy): Bacteria > Pseudomonadati > Pseudomonadota > Gammaproteobacteria > Legionellales > Legionellaceae > Legionella > Legionella busanensis. The sequence goes on from NZ_UGOD01000001.1 coordinate 3,311,424, forward strand.
ATTAGCTCTTCTAGGCTAGTGATATAGAAATTAGCTATTTATTGTAACGAGTATATTCTTCGACAAATGGACTATTTAAATCACGCATATCGAGTACCGCGCCGTCAAAGGCCATAAAGTCCGTTTTCATATCGGGGATTTCATAAAAATAGATATCACTCGCATCCGTTGCTAAAGTATGCTGTCGCTTAATAGCTAATAATTCTGCTACAGCGTGTTGATGAGTTTTAGCAAATAATCGTTTAGCACGTAAATAGCGGCCCTTAAAGTGAGCATAGCCCCATAGTTCTAAGTCTAATTTATTGACAATACCTGCCAATTGAATAACTGAATGACCACGACCACGAATCGTTAACCAGTCACTCTTGATCCAATATAAACTAATATTAGCATCACCTTTTAAATCAAGGTTGGAAAGATTGACAACGCCACTTAATTGAATTGTTGGATTTCCGGTAACTACTAATTGTAGATTAGACGATTTAATACCATTAATAGACACGTAACTTGAGCCATGGACTTCAAGGCGGCCTAAATTAATATTACCTCCTAAAGTCGTTTTTCCTGGATTAGTGATAAATAAATCTAATAATCCTGAATTTAAGTGCGGCCCGGTAATGGTACCAATACCTTGGTAAGAAAACGTATTAAGATGCCGAGTGCGAATTTCTATATTGATAGGACCATGCTGAGGGAAAGCATCTAATAGAGATACAAATAATCGACTATTATCTACAGACATATTAATTTGTACTAAATCACGCGGGTCACCCCGCAAAATCACTTTAGATTTAGCATAACCTGTATGCAAGCTAACATTCATTTTACCTTGCACAAAAACATCATTAAAAGCAGGTAATATTCTTGTCTGGGTGGTTTTACCGACAGGAATAACTGTTTTTGGAGCAGATATATGAGTTCGAGCGCACCCAACAAAAAATAATATTAGAAAAAATAATATTAATGAGCGCCTCAACATAAGTTATTTGTCCATTTAAATTTATTTCCCTACATTAGACGAACTTACCTCAGCACGCAAGGTTAATGCTTAAATCTTGCTATAAATTTCTTTAAATCAAATGGTTGAAAAGTTTTTTTAGAGAAATTAGAAATACTTACCATAGCCGGACAACCATCATACCGATTAAGACCTTTTGCTTTGAGCACCAATGAATTAAGTGGTTCGCTAAATGGAATTAAAGCAGGTAATTGAATGAAAATATCAACTAAGTAGCCATTTTTACAACCTAAATATACTTTATTCAATGCTTCTATACCAAAGGATTGCTCAATAACTTCTTTCAATTGCGTTAATGGCACGCGTTGTCCTACATGATTATGTAGATAATCACCTAAAAAAGTCGCTTGTGCTTCTTGTGTTAAGCGTAAAGCCAAAGAAAAATAATCATCATTAGATAAAATTTGACAGGTACCATGCTTATACCATTCATGTCTTTCTAAACAGCTTCCTACTGCAAAGCTTGGCATCAGTAAACGTAATAAGCTCGCTACTTTTTCGTTAAAATCTAAGACTGGGTAATCGCAATGATTAGATCGCGGTTTTGTATTACAAAAACCATAAGCTTGCCCACAAACATCTTGATTAGGCCATAAACCATGTAAAACTAAATGGCTAGCTTGATAACTATCTGAAGGTAGACGTAAACATTCAGGTTTTCCTGCTTCATAGCCATAAGTCTGACAGAAACCGGGTTGCCAACTTAGCGCCAATACATAGCTATCTGCCATCCCAGGTACTTGTTGACAATTTGCTTGATTAATTTCAAATGAAGCATAGCCACAATCACTACTTACCCAACGCAAGGGGTATTGAGAATTTTCTGGAATTTCGATACGTAGCCAATCAGGATTATTTTCTCGATTAATTTCTTTAATTTGATAACGAGCATTAGGCTGTATAAATAAGCCATCGGGATTGGTTTTTTTATTTTTCGAGAGATAAGCTGGACACGTTTTTGCTGCTTCAAATTTACCTACGACAGGTACTGCTAGTGTGTTTAGTGAAAATAAAAATAAACAAAAGCCAATCCTGTATTTCATAGACGCGTCCCTAGCAACGAGATTTTATTTATTATACTGTTTTATCAGCAGGATACGAACATTATTTTAAGTAATTTGTTGAAAATATATGGTGTAAGCCCTAACGTCTCACATTAAGAAAAAAATAGCAGCAAACTAGTTTTATTTTATAAAAAAAAGTGCAACAAAGCACTTTCTTATTTAGAAAAGATATCAGTGACCAGCTTCATCTTTCCTACCAATAACAGACAGGCAGCTATTGGTAGGGGATGAAAAAAAGCAGATTAGACAGCAGTTACTTCTTCTGCCTGTAGCCCTTTAGGACCTTTTGTAACAGTAAATTTTACTTTTTGGCCTTCGAGTAGGGTTTTACGACCAGCAGCACTCACAATTGAGCGAAAGTGAACGAAAACGTCATCTTGACCATTATCACGACTAATAAAGCCATAACCTTTATCATCATTAAACCACTTAACGTGGCCAGTTTCTATAGCAGACATGTATACTTTCCAATTTAAATTAAACACATACTTGATCCATTAAGCCAATAACAAAGCATCGTAGGAGTCTATTGCGCGATAAATATGCCACTTTGGAATACAAAGGAAGGATGTTATGCACTGGTAGTAACAATGTTTCATTTAGGATTGCTGGAATGCAAGTAATTTTATTATAACCTACAATCAATAAAATTGCATCATAACTGATGATATTTAATTAACATTGTAAGCATTTATATAGTGCTAAAGTGATTAATTTAGTAAATTAATGTCTTTTAATCCAGCAATTGAGAAGATTTATTTATGAAAAAAGTGCTATTAAATTTATCTTTTATAGTGATTATTTTTTTAAGCGCAAACAAAAATAGTGTTTATGCTAAAGATAATCATATTGTATTAATTACCGATCCAAACGTATTAGCAATTCCTATTAAAGATAACGGAGAATCTTTAATTGATTTAAAAAATCAGAAAGAAATTGCTTATGGTAGTTCACCTGAAATACCTAACAATCACGATTACACAAAATTAAGAAAAACAGTCTATCAAAAGCTAAATCAAGCACAAAAACTGTTACCAAAAGGCTTACATTTCTGCTTGTATGAAGGCTATCGAAGTCTTGCTTTACAAAAAAACCTATTTGATAGACGTTTTGATATAGTTAAAAAAAAACATCCTAATTGGTCTAGAGAACAAATTTTTAAGGAAACCACTAAATTAGTGTCTCCTGTTGTTAATTTAGACAATACAAAAAATATACCTGCCCATTCTACGGGTGGAGCTATTGATATTTATTTAATTGATGATACAGGTAAACCTGTTGATATGGGTATTCATCCTAAAGACTGGATAAAGGATGATGGCTCTTTATCGCGCACTGCATCAAAAAAGATTTCTCTACAAGCTAGACAAAATCGAGCAATTATGAATAGGGCGCTAGCCACCGTTGGTTTCGTTAATTATCCAACTGAATATTGGCATTGGTCTTATGGTGACAGGTACTGGGCTTTCTTTATGCAAGAACCTAATGCTCTTTATAGTAGCTATACGAAATAAACTTAATTAGGCATGCTTATATTATGATATGGCTAGTGCCATATCATTTTTAAACATTTAATCCTAATAAAAGCCTCAACACTATATATTAGTAAATTTTATTTAAAGAGGATTTAGTGGCTTTAGTGGCCTATCTCTATTCGCCCTACTCGCCGAATTTAACTTATAGTTAGTAACCAATTGCCACAATTTTTCACCACTCCAATTAGATTGATGAGGATGATAGATTGCCTTGGATAGTTCATTAATTTCTCTTTTAAACGCTATATCACTAACCACTTTATTTATATCATCTAAATTTAAAAATTCTAGGCCAGGCCATTGCCAACGGGCCCAGTTAAGTAAAGCGATCCTTGCTTGCTCAGGTTGATTGGTTAAACAGGCTTGCTTTAATTGCGCAAATACCTTTCTTTTACTTATATGACCACTATTTGGCCTTTTTCGTGCCCACCACCATAAAAATAAGGTTAAAACCCATGCTAGAGCAAAGCCTCCCGCTAACCACCAAGGTAAGTTTCCATTATTTTTATCATTTAAGTTAAAGGTATTTATAGGCTGGGTATTAGTTAAATTCGTTCCATGCTTTATGTTAGATGGGGTAGGTTGAGATTGCTGCGTCGTTACTGCTGATGTAGTTGCATTAGAATTGGTCTGATTAATATTAACAGGATTAGCAACAACATTTAGTGTTAAGGCCGGTAAAGTAGCCATTTCAGTTTTATTGGTAATAATATTAAACCAAGGTAACTGTATAGCCGGAATAGTAACCTGGCCAGATTTATTTAACAGGTAAGTAATATTAATAGTCGCTGTACCAATAAGATCAAATTGGCGAAACCTATTTTTTTCAATAGGCTTTTCAGGATAAACACTAAATTGATCGGTATTATCGAACGTTAAATTTGGAAGTAACTGAGCCGGTGTACCTATTGCCTGTAACGTGATAGTACGTCTTAATGTATTTCCTTGCTGTATAGTATTTGTAGTTTGATCATATTGTTCTGTTAAATTAATTTGTTTAGCAGGTAGCCAATTTTTTCCTTTAAAACTAGCAGGTATAGATTTTACTTGTAATTTACTTGCAGACGCTTGAACATGGACAGGCTCAGGAATAGCGTCATAAATCAAAGCATTAAAAGAAGGCGGAGTAATATTTAATTCACCGCTTTTTTGAGGGAAAATAGCATACTGTTGCTCTTCTACAGAATATAATCGACCATTTTCAGCGACCTGATAACGTCGCCCATCTCCCAAAGGAATTAACAAAGCGTCATCAATTTGAGGACCTTGGTAATTAACATCTAATAAACGACGACTATTGTACAATTTGACTGTATAGATAATTTGTTCATTAATATAAGGATGTTCGTTACTAAGCTCAGCAGTTAATATAACATCTTGTTGTTTATTTACCGTAGTTGACTTAGTACTATTTTGAATGTTAGTGACTTCGATTGTTTTAGCCGGTGTATACTCCTGTCCTACACGAATAGCAGGGATAGATAAAATACCTGTTTTTTTAGGCAATAACAAAACTGTCCATTGATTACTAGAAGTAGTTGTCCCGTTAATAATACTATAGTTGGTACTTCTTTCTGTACCTACAATAGTGAAATCCGCCTGTAAAGGTGTTAAGTCAGGCACGCCCGTTGGCATTTTATCATTCGTGATAATAAGTCGAAACGTTTCGCCTTTCTGTATTTTTGTTGCTTCAATTTGCATCGTTAATTCGGCGTGTATAATGCTACTATAAATTACGATAATGAACGCAAAAATTAGTCTTTCCATTGATACCACCCATGTTGTCTACGAATATAATCTCGAAGAAATTTTTCTCTTAATAGCCCACCTGGATCATCAGGGATTAAGCGTAACCATTGTTCTTTTGCTTGCTCCTTTTCTTGCTCTTGAGGAGATTGCCTAATACTTGCTTTCGCCTGCTTTTTAGAGTCTTGCTTATTTTGTTTAGCAGCGTCTTGCTCGCTTTTAGTATGTTCGTTTTTATCATTGTTTTTTTGTTTTTGCCTATTTTCAGATGTTTGACTGTCTAACTGCTTATCCTGTTGATTTTGTTTGTCTTGAGAAGTTTGATTTTGCTGAGATTGCGGCTGTTGATTATTATTTTGTTGCTGATTTTGTTTATCTTTATTCTGGTTAGCTGCATTATTCTGATTTTGCTGATTTTGTTGTTTATTCTGTTGTCCTTGTTTGTCTTGTTGATTTTTATCTTGTTGTTTATTATCAGCTTGCTGCTCTTTATTACGCTCGGAATTCTCTTGTTTTTCTTTTTGCTTTTTTAATAAATCCTCTAATAAGCGGCGATTATATAACGCATCTTTATTACTCGGATTTAATGTTAAGGCTTGATTATAAGATTTGATTGCGTCTTCATATTTACCTAAATGCGCTAAAGCATTACCTTGATTATAATAACCTTGTTCAGTCTGCAAATGGCCAAAAACTTGCGCAGCTTGCTGATAGTCGCCGGCACGATATGCAGCACTGGCGCGCCAAGCAGGATCATTAAAGGTTGTTTGTGCTTTTTTAAACTGACCTTGCTGCATTAACCGCTCACCCTGCTGGTCTTTTGTTGACCATAGATCTTGCCAAGTCAAAGCATAGCTATTACATGTTATTAATAAAAGTAAAAGCTTAAATAACCTTATCATGTATCAATCCTCTGCAACCAACCACGTCGAAACAAAGGTAATAGTAAAACAAGGGCTGGTAGCAAGAACCATCGCCCCTCATCGCGCCAAATAGGTATATCTTTATATTCATTCTGAACAAAGTGTGGATTTTTATTGGCTGTAGTTAACCACTGTTTTAAATCTTTTGACGTATTATTTAAGGATAAAACTATACCTTGCCCCGCTTTAACAAATGAATCAAATAAAGGTGATAAAGATTCATTAGTAACAATAGGCATGATAGACGTTGTAATACCTTCAGCAGCTAGTTTTCTAGAAGTATCACTTGCTTGTGCATCTGGTGGTGTCCCTGTCAATACTAATAATTGACCTTCGGTAAAACCAGCTTGCTTAATTAATCGAGCACCCTCTTCAAGAGCATCACTTAATTGCTGACCATCAATAGGCATTATATCGGGAGTAAGCGACGGTAAAAGTGCATCGATGGTTTTAGCGTCTTCGGTTAAAGGTGAAACGACAAATGGCTGGCCAGTAAAAACAATTAATCCTAATTGGCCAGTATTTGATTGAGTAAATAAATCATGTAGTTTAAATTTAGCTCTAGTTAACCTATCAGGCGGCAAATCTTTATTTAACATACTTTCAGACACATCTAAAATAATAACTCGTGGCTGTATTGCTTGAAAAGTAGGAACAGGTAAACGAACCCAACTAGGCCCAGCTAAACTAATGATAAGAAAAATTCCTATGCCTAACAAAAGCAAAAGACTACTATAACGTTTGCCAACTTCCTTAGATTGAATTAATTGATCAAGCAAATGTTTATCGCAAATAGCACTCCATGATTCTAAGCGTGGATTTTGCCGTGTTAGTTGCCATATTAATAAGATTAATGGCAGCAAGGCTATTAACCACCATGGTCGTAAAAAATGAAAATCAGCTATCATTGGGTAACCTCATTCATAGTACGCCGATTAAAAGGCAGCTGAAGTCGGTTAATTAAACCAGCTTTCTCACTGAGCCAATAGAAAAAAAGTATGAGGGCAACACTTAATGGCCAAGGATAGTATTCTTTTTTCGGCTGGGCGCTTACTTGTTCTTGTGATGTTGTTTCTAATTTATTTATTTTGCTATAAATTTCTTGCAAAGATTGAGTATCTGTTGCACGGAAATAACGGCCGCCAGTAAGCTTTGCAATTTCTTGTAGTGTCTTTTCATCTAAATCTGCACCTGCATTAAAGCTAAAGAAAGGATCATTAGGAACTTGTAATTCGGCTTCAGAGCCTAGGCCGATAGTGTACACTTTTATATTATCTTGTTTCGCCAATTCCGCTGACTTTAATGGATTTAACACGCCAGAGTTATTTGCTCCATCGGTTAATAAGATGATGACTCGGCTTGTAGGCGGAACATCTTGTAACCGTTTTACAGCTAGACCTAAGGCATCACCAATAGAGGTCGTTTTACCTGCTAAACCGACTGTCGCATCATCAAGCCGCATTAAAACACTGTGTCTATCAAAAGTTAGAGGTGTTTGTAGGTATGCTTGACTGCCAAATAAAATAAGTCCAATTCGATCTCCGGCGCGTGCTCGCACAAATTCTTTCGCAGCCTGCTTCACTACCGTTAAACGACTAACAGGTTGTCCATTAAGCAACATATCATTCAGTTCCATACTACCTGATAAATCAAGAACCATCATAATATTTCGTCCTTCACGAGCCAATGGGATGGGTTCTCCAATCCAACGAGGCCCCGCTGCTGCCAGCACAATCAAGGTCCAAATAATAAAAAACAGTCCTATTCGATTTGTACGCGCTACTGTTAATTTTTCTTTAGCAATAATTGACTGTAACGCTTTATAAAAAGGGAGCTTTAATGCAGCTGGCAAAATTAAGGTAGTAGGAGGCAGAAAATACCAAATGAGAAAAGGCAGTATAATAAGTAGCAAAAGCCACGGTGTTGCTAGTTCGAACATGGAATACCTCGTTGTTTTATCCAAGCATAGGCGCGACTAAATAAAGGTTTTAAATTAACCTTCTGGCTACGCCCTTGGTAGGGTAAAATTAATAAGCACTCGCGAACAGCATTAAAATTAATATTTTTAGACGTTTGATTTAAGAAATTAATCCAATTATCACCTTGTAGACTCGCTACATCTTGCCGTGGAAAGTAAACTAAAGCAACTCGCTTTAATAATTCAGAAATTTTTGCACATGTAGCAGATACATCACCATGTTGTAAAAAATCGTGTTCATAGCTAGCTAGTAATTGGCAAGCTTGACGTTTAGCTCGTGCATATTTGTATTGTCGATACACTATTGTAATTA